>DASXLG010000267.1 GCA_036496425.1 Terriglobia bacterium
TTTTGGACTGCTCGTCGCCTATGGACTGCTATTTCCGGACCGGCTGATCTACCTCTACATGATCATCCCGATACGCGCGAAGTGGTTCGTGATCATCTTCGGGGCGATCACCTTCCTGTCCGCCATCTCCAACAATAACAGCGGCGTCGCGTACATCACCCACCTCGGTGGAATGGCCGTCGGCTTCGTTTATGTCAAGCGCGGGCGCATGATTCCCGATCTGCGGTCCAAGTACGATCGATGGCAGCGAAACCGTCTCCGCCGCAAGTTCGAGGTCTACTACAACGATCGCCACCGCCCCGAGGACGATCAGCAAAAATGGCGCCGCTGGCGAAACTAGAGCCGGCCGAACGCTTCCGCTCGTACAACCGCTGGCTTCAGGACAAATTCGGCGAACGCGTCTACAAGGTCATCGTCGATGCGGGATTCACCTGCCCGAACCGTGACGGAACAGTTGCCGTCGGCGGCTGCGCCTACTGCAATAACAATTCGTTCCGGCCACCCTCGGCGATCAAGACCGCCCCCATTCGAGATCAGGTCCGGGAAGGCATCGAATACGTCCGCAGGCGATTCCATGCCCACAAGTTCATCATCTACTTTCAGCCCTTCTCGAACACCTACGCCGAAACCGGATATTTGCGGCAGCTATACACCGAGGCCATCGATCACCCCGAGGTTGTCGGCCTGGCGATCGGCACAAGGCCCGACTGCATCGATCCGGAAAAGATCGCGATGATCAATGAAATTGCACAGCAAACATTCGTTTCGCTGGAATTCGGCGTCGAATCGATTTACGACGAGACCTTGAAGCGGGTGAATCGCGGCCACGATTATGCGGCGTTTGTGCGCGCGGTCGAGATGACGCGCGGCCGCTCGATCCACATCGGCACACACCTGATTCTCGGCTTCCCGTGGGAAACTCGCGCACAATGGCTCGCCATGGCCGACGAGATGTCGCGCGTCGGCATCGACGCTTTGAAAATTCACCACCTTCACGTCGTGCGGGGAACCGCTCTCGCAGCTCAATATGCCCGCGAGCCGTTTCGTGTACTCGGCTACGAGGAATATCTGGATTTGCTGTGTGAATTCGTCGAACGGCTCCATCCGAATATCGTCATCGAGCGCATGTTCGGTGAAGCGCCCTTCGGGCTACTGGTCGCGCCGAATTGGGGGCGTTCAAAGAACGACCTGGTGCTGGACATCAAGAGGATTTTCGAAGAGCGGAATATCCGGCAAGGTTCAAAAAGAAATTAGCCACAAAAGGCACATAAGGGATCTCTTTTGTGCCTTTTGTGGCTAATCTTCTGTTGCCAATCTTACGACGAACGGCTTCAGATCGTGGCTGCGAAGTTCCGCGACAATCTTGTTTGCGGTCTCCATATCGGGCTCGCCGATGCGAACCCGGTACAACACCTTATCTGCAGACGTGGGTTGAACGGTTACACCCATGTATTTCTTCTCGAGTTTTTTCGCCAATTCTTCGGCTTTCTTCTGGTTCTCGAATGCAGCCACCTGTACCGCAAACGGCGCAGGCGGGATCGGCGCCTTCGCGAATTCGCCTTCCTTCAGCACAATGAGCTTGACGGGTGCGATTCCCGGCCCGACCAGGTCGATCTGTTTCGCAGCGAGCAACGACAGGTCGATGACCCGGCCTTTGACAAACGGCCCGCGATCGTTGATCCGCACATCCACCTGGCGGCCGTTGGTTTTGTTCGTGACGCGCACCATCGTGTTGAACGGAAGCGTGCGATGCGCGGCCGTCAATTGCTGGTAGGTGTCGAAGATTTCGCCGTTCGCGGTTTTCCGGCCGTTGTAAGGCTCGGCATAGTAGGATGCCAGGCCTTCCAGTTCCGAGGGTGAGATGGAACCCGGCTGGGGCGCCTTGACCCGAACATTCTTGTGCCCGCAAGCCGACAGAAAAACGAGCGACGCGATAACGAATGCCAGACGACGCACGGAACTGTAATAACATACCGGCGTCTTTCACCACAACAGTTTGCTGCGATGGGACGGCCTGAGCCCCACGGCTGGTACAAAACTTGATTTCGACATGGCTTGTGAGCGACTGCGCTAGAATTGTCGGTTCATGGTTCTTGCACTACTGACATCCGCTCTTTTATCAATTATTTGCTTTGTCACGACGATGCTTATGGGGTTCGGGGTTGTGAAAGTGGCGCTCGCCCAGCATGTGCTCTTAGGCTTCTTCACGACATTTCTCGTGACGCTGTCGCAGAGCATGACGATGTTTTACTTCATCGGCACCGGCAAACACGTCAAGGATCTGGTGGTCGCCCTGCCCTCGGGGCCTCAGTTCGTTCAGCGCACGAAGGTTTTCAAAGCGCAGGCTTTTCCTCCGGCTCTGTGGGCGATGCTCTTCACCATGGCAACCATGATCATCGGCGGGGGCGTGCACACGCATGTCGCCTGGACACCGCCGATCCTTCATGCGGCGCTTGCGGTGTTATCGTTGTACTTCAATGTCGTAGCGTTTTACAGGAACGCGAAGTACATGATCGAGAACAACATCCTCATGGAGGAACTCGATCGCGTGCTCGGGGCGTAGGCGCGTGCGCGCTCTGCTCTCCCGGCTGACACACTCCTCGCGGCTGGAATCTCCCGAGCTCGAAACGGCCGAACAGATCGATGCCTTCATCGATTCACGCGCCCTCGAATACGCCACGAAAATCGAAGACGATTTCGTCAAACGCGCTTTGGGACTTGGCGTCGACGGCGGCATGATTCTCGACGTGGGCACACGTGTCGGGCTGATCGTCCTCAAAGTGCTCTGGCAGAACGAAAACTTTTACGCCATCGGCATGGATCGATCGAGCCTGATGATCGATCGCGCCCGGGAGACGGCTACGGCCTGGGAACTTGAAGAACGCGCGTTTTTCCAGGTCGGCGATGCGCGGAAAATGCGGCTGAAGACGGGCTATTTCGATCTCGTCATCTCCGACTCGACACTGCATGTGTTCGACGATCCGTTGTCCGTCCTGCAGGAAATGGGCCGCGTTCTGAAACCAAGAGGGGGTCTCCTGATTCGCGATCTCAAGAGACCGCGCCGGTTTCAAATGCAGCGCGCCATCGAGACGCATACCGCGAGATACGGCAGCCGCATGCGGGCGCATGTCGAGACAACTCTCCGCGCGGGATTCACACGCGGTGAAATCGAAGGACTTCTGCAGGCTTCCGGACTGGAGCGTGTACGACTGACGGAAGACGAAACCCATTTCCTGATCGAACGCACCGGCGAAAGCGATCCCAATTCCTGGATCAAGGCGAGGGAGCAATACCGGTGAAAGTTCTCATCATTGGCGGGAACGCCGCCGGACTCACCGCGGCCGCGCGCGCCAAGCGGATCGACCCGCGGCTCGACATCACCGTCCTCGAGAAGAGCCCCGACATCTCGTACAGCACATGCGGCATTCCGTACTTCCTCGCGAAGATGGTGACCGACGACGATCTGATCTCGTATACGCCCGAGTCTTTCCAGAAAGAGCGCGGCATCAAGGTTCAGAATCAGACGAAGGCCGATGAGATCGTGCCGGGACGCAAACGAGTGTTGTGCACACGAACCGATACGGGCGAACGGACGGAAGTCTCCTTCGATCGCCTCCTGATCGCAACCGGCGTCAAACCCCGATTGCCCGACATCCCCGGTACGAACCTCCGGAACGTATTCACTTTGACCAATCTCCAGGACGCCCTTCGAATCCACGACGCCCTCCCACAGACCCAGAGCGTCGCTATCATCGGAGCCGGCTATGTCGGACTGGAGATGACAGAATCACTTCACGCCCTGGGTAAGACAGTTCACCTGTACGAGCGTGAGGCTCACGTCCTCCCCGGTCTCGATGCGGACATGGCCCAGATCGTCGAATACGAACTGCGGCGATTCGGCGTCCGGCTTTCCACAAGCGCCAAGGTGCTCGCGCTGGTCGGCAGTGACAACAAATTGACCGGCGTGAAGGCCGCGAGTGGTCTGGGAATCGCTCCGGCTGAGATGGTATTGCTGGACACCGGAGTGGGACCGAACGTGGAACTCGCTCAAGCGGCGGGAATTCAAACCGGTGTGACGGGAGGGATTTCCATCAACACATACATGGAAACGAACGTGCCGGGGATTTTTGCGGCTGGTAACTGCGCCGAGACGTTCTGTGCGATCCGGCGGCGGCCGGTGTTGAACTACATTGGAACCGTCGCCGCCAAGCAAGGCCGGGTGGCCGGCGAGAACATGGCTGCAGGGCGCGCAAAGTTTTTCGGGGCGCTAGGTACCACGGTCTTGAAGGTTTTCGATCTGGCGGTCGCTCGAACGGGCCTCTGCTCGGAAGACGCGGCCGCGGAAGGCATGCCGGTGGTTTCGGCGCGGATCGAAGCGCTGGATCGCGCGGCATACTATCCGGCGGCCCGGAAGATCTGGGTGAAACTGATCGTCGAGCGGGAAGGCCGGAAGCTGGTTGGAGCCCAGGTCGTCGGCTATGGCGACGCTTCGAAACGAGTCGACGTCGCGGCTACGGCGATCACAGCCGGCCTGAGGATCGACGAACTGGCCCAGCTCGATCTGGCCTATTCGCCGCCTTACGGGAACCTCTGGGACCCTTTGCTGATCGCCGCTCAAGCGGTGTTGCGAAATCTGGCTCTATGATAAAATGCCGCGCAGTTTATGGCGCGAAGCGCAAGCGCGACAGCGCGCAGCAAAAATGAAGGAGCAGTGCATTGCCATGAGGTTGAGTCTTCCTCGATTAATCGTAGTAATACTGGCGCTGGCTTCCCCGGCCGTCGCCCAACGATTGGAACTTCCGAGTCAAGGTCTGGAAAACCGCGTCGAGTTCTGGAAGAAGGTTTACACGCAATACGGCATGGACGATGTCATCATCCATGACCGGATCCACGTCAACCTCATATATGACGTCGCCGCCAGGGGCGAACAGGATTCGAAAATCGACGCTATTCAGCAGGCCATCGATGAGATCCGCGGCAATCTCGCAACTCCGGACAATCTAAGCTCTTACGCAAAGCAAATCCGCTCCGCGATCATGGCGAACGGTGTCCCCCTGACGGACGAATCTCTTGCCGATCTGAAGGACAACGTCCATACGCAGCTTGGAATCAAAGAGCGGTTCCGCGACGGTGTCGTCCGCTCAGGCCGCTATCTCGAGGCATTCCAGCAGATTTTTGAAAAGCAGGGGTTGCCTGCTGAAATTGCGCTGCTCCCATTCGTCGAATCATCCTTCGAAAACCGCGCCCTTTCGACAGCAGGCGCCGCCGGAATCTGGCAGTTCACTCGCGGAACCGGCCGGATGTATATGAATGTCAACCGCAAGGTCGATGAACGCCTCGATCCCGCGAAAGCGACGCGTGCTGCGGCTCGTCTCCTGATGGACAATTACAACGCATTGGGAACCTGGCCGCTTGCCATCACGGCTTATAACCACGGCCGCGCCGGCATGCTGCGGGCGCAAAGCGAGGTCGGCTCTTCCGACATCACCAAAGTCATCAATGAATACCGCGGCCCCGCCTTCGGGTACGCTTCGATGAACTTTTATTCGGAATTCCTGGCGGCCATCGATGTCTACGACAACTACGAGCAGTATTTCGGGCAGCTCGCGCTGGACACGCCTTCAATGAAACAGGGTGTCACCCCCGTTCGGGTTGCGTCGAAAACGCCGGCGCCTCGGGCGCAAACCGCGAAAACCGCGGCGGCCAGCAACGACAAATACCGGGTTCGCAAGGGCGATACTCTTGGCGAGATCGCGCAGAAGTTTGGTATAAGCGTCCGGGACCTGATGGACACAAATAACCTGCGTAACTCGGTTATTCACGCCGGTCAAATCCTACTGGTACATTAGGGCTGTAAGCGCGGTCATAATTTAGGGCCGCGCGCTATCGCGCTTGCGCTTCGCGGCCGCGCTTACAGTACGCCTAGAGTTTCTGCAGCTCCGAATCCAGATGTTCGAGCGTGCGCTGCAAGAGCGCACGATAGCGCCCATCGCGAGTCGACTCCAACGCCGTTACCGTTCGGGAGCGGGCGAGGAGAATTCCATCTTTTTTGGATTTTTGTTCGATTTCGCGGCGGCTTGGCTTTTTCTTGTTCGAATCCTGGCCTTCGGCTGCACGTTCAGTGATTTGATTTTCTACAGATTTACTTTCCCAACCACGTGCCACCTCTCCAGTATAGCGCGGATAACTGTAGAATGTCCGAATGGACGAACGAAGGCGGGACCGGCTTCTGGTAGGCTTTGTTGCCGCACTGATCATTGTCAACGCATTCCTGTACTTTCTGTATCATGACGAGACCTTCGTTCATATCGACGCGATTGCGCACGTCAACAAAGCCCGTGGATTGTTCGATAATTCTGCGCCTGGTTTGAGGCAACTGGGCACCGTCTGGCTGCCGCTGCCGCACATTTTGATGGCGCCTTTCGCCGCCATCGACCCGTTGTGGAGAAATGGCGCAGCCGGCAGCCTGATCAGCATTGTTTCTTTTATCGGAACAAGCCTCTTCCTGTACTCCGCCGGCTATGCGTGGACCGGAGCACCTGTGGTCGGCTGGGTCGCTTTCCTGCTCTTCGCTTTGAATCCGCACATCATTTATTTGTTCAGCACGCCGGAAAATGAGCCGCTCATGATCTGTTGCGCGACGGGGCTTCTTTACTATCTGATCCGCTGGACTCAGGACGAGGCCTGGAAGGACCTCGCTCTGGCCGGTCTGTTCGCATTTGCCGGCGCCTGGACGCGCTATGAAGGCTGGGCCCTGGCTGCGGCGGCCTGCATCATGGTGCCGATCGTGACCCGAAAAAAACGCCTGGAAGCATCCATTCTTTTCGCGGGCGCCGCTTCGGTTGGACCGCTGTTATGGATGATCTTCAACTGGATTTACTTTGAAGACCCCTTGATGTTCGCATTAGGCACAGGATCGGCCCAGGTAAACAGCACCGGAAAAGCATTTGGAACGGCCGGCAACTTGTGGGACTCGGCTGTCCGCTACTTCGTCGACGTGGCCTACAGCCTCAATCCCGGCGTGTTGTGGCTGGGTATCGGCGGCTTCGCTTTGGCGGTCTTTCTGTTACGGCATTACAACTGGCGTCCGGCTCTGGTCATGATTGTGGGGAGCGCTTCACTGTTCAGCTTCTATGTCCTGAACCTTTATACCAACAACATTTCGATTCTGCTGCCGGGCGTCGTGAAAGACGATCTCGAATCCACATACAACGTGCGCTATGGCACGATCATGGCCGCGGCGGTTCCGCTGTTTGCCGCGCTCTTCGTGTTCATCGTCTGGCGGCAGGTGGAGCGGCGCCGTGCCTTCGCGTTGTTGATGCTGGCGCCGCTGGTGTTGCCCGATCCGACTCCGGCCGCGATCCATGAGGGCGCGGATGACCAGTTCACTCGAAATCTTTTTTATCGAGAAGCCATCCATAACCAGAGCTTCTGGATGCCGCCCTTTGTGGAGGTCGCACAAAAACTGAAGACGGACATCGATTCGCGGCCCCAGGACAACGGCCTCATCCTGACCGACACCCGCATCGTTCACGTCGTCGTCTGGGCTACAGGAATTCCAATGCGCCGCTTTATCACCGAGATGAATCCGCCGGCCTGGCGGCTGAGCCTGATCAGCATCGATCCTCGCGCCCGATGGGTCATTACCGAAGAAGGCGACACCCTGTGGTACGCCCGCGGGAAATGGCTCGCGAAAAACTGGATCGAGGCCGCCAGTGCGAAAACCGACGCCACCGGCCGGGTGCATCTTTTCAGGCGCCCGTAGCCATCTGACCCCTTGCGCCGCGATGACACCACGTTATAATCCGCCCGCCTATGGAAACAGTTATGACAAAAGCAACATTGCGCGGGACGGAACGTCTGGCCCAGACAGTGGCCGCGCTGGCCAGGCTGCTGGATCAGACCATGAATGACATTCACACATTGGATTCCGAATTCCATGAGGAAGTTGAACGGAATGCCGGTGAAGTGAAGCGGCTGCGTGAGGCCTCCGGCAACTGGGAGGCGGAGCGGGCCGGGCTGCTGGTCGAATGTGAGCGTGCCCGGGATCTGGTGGAACAGATCAAGCGGGAGCACGAACAGGCGCTGTCCGATTCGGATGAAGCCGCGGCAATCGCGCTGGAACGCCAGGTTACGAGCCAGATTGAGCGCGCCGGCGCCGAAATGACGTCCCGTTGGGAAGCGGATCGCGCCACGCTGCAATCCGAGCGCAATCGCGCCCAACAGCGCTTCGCCGACATGGCAGCCGAATGTGACGCTCTGCGGGCGGCATTGGAACAGGCCCGGCAGGCGCCGCCTCCTGCGGCAGCGAAACAGCCGGGTCCGGATACGGAGGCGATTCAATCGGAGATGGCGCGAGTCGAAGGCTTGATTCAGGTCATCTCAAAGATCGTGGAAGATCCGAATACCGAGTTGGCTGTCGTCATTCGCAAAAACGTCGAGCGGGCGGAGCTGGAGTCTTATCTCCGGGGGCTCCGCTTCATGAGCGCAACACCGTAGTAGCCGGCTATTCGCCGAGTTTCAAAGCAAGCGGTATGTCTGTATCGACGCACCGGATGCCGGTGGTATCCCGGATCGCCGTAAACTTCCACTGACGCACCGCGTCCTGAACGGTCTTCGCAAGCAGCGGATTGCTCTCCTGCACTCCCGTCACGGTGACGTCACCGGTCTCGCCGATTCTCACCTTCACGTGGACCAGTACGCCTCCCTTGTTCTTCAGGTAGTTTCGAAGGTCGTCTGTGATGACGGGGGCGACGCGAGTCTTCAGACGGGCCATCGCGAGCGGCGACTGCATCTCCATGCAGCCTTGCGGCGTGTTGACCTTGGTGACGACCGGTTGCGCCGCAGCAAGGGCTACCTTGGCTTCCTCCGCACAAGGCTTCATCTGATTGCGGAGATCCTCGCCGAATGACGGTTCAGGGAGAAGATCTGTAATCTGGCCCCGGATCGCCTTCATATTGGCGGTCTCGGTTCCTGCACAGGTTTTGTTCCAGCTGTCGACGAGGCCGGACAATGCTTTCCGGTACGCCTCCGTCACTTGAGTGATCGTCTTCGTATCACCGTTACCGGCGGCAGATTTGATGGTGCGATAATCGGCGGCCGCCGCGGGCAGGTCATGCGCGTTAAAGTCACGCTGCCACTGGCCGAGCAACCGGTCCTGTCCAACCTGCAATTTGTCGCGGGTAAGGTCGGCATATTCTCGAGCCAGTTCGTGTTCCGGCGAAAGACTCAAGGCCGCTTCGAAGCTGGATAAGGCGCCGGTGAAGTCGCCTGCTTTGTAAGAGGCCATGCCCGTTCTGAACAACGCTTCCGCCGCCTGTGGAGCCAGGGCGGCAAGGACGGGACATTTGGATCCCACGGACCGGAGCAGATCCAGAAACTTGCCGGTCTGCCCGCTTTCGACGTCGGTGCGCGCCTCGGTTTGCGCCGCATAGCAGCGCTCCTTCGCCTGTTCGGATCTGGCGTCATCCGCCACCGAGATCACTTTCGGCGAAAACTGCTGGGCATCGAGCATGTAATCCGGATTTAAAGCGAAGAGCTCCATGAGCGAGGACTTTGCCTTCGCGTTGTCGTTCAAGCCGAGATACGCAAGCGCGAGACGCAGTTTTGTATCGATTCTGTCGTTCAGGTCTCCGTGCTGTTCCGAGAGCGTCTGGTCAATCCGCGTCAACAGTTCAACCGACTCGCCGAAGTGAGCGCTGTAATATAAGGCCTCCGCATGGGCCAGGGCGTCTTTAATTTCGGCCTGAGGTGAAGGGCCGGTCAGGGACTGAAAACCGGCTAACAAAACGAAAACGATGTGAAACATAAAAACCTCTAGTGAAAGTCCACCTGGATTGTCGTGTCGTTTTCTGTCACCCGGTGGGTTTTCGAAGTGAAATTCGGATTCTCGAACACGAGAACGCCGCCGATCGGAACGCTTATGCCGCTGAGGGGCGTCTGTCCCAGCTCGCGGCGCGAAGCGCCGTCGACGAACACATGAGCCCATGGCTTCGCATTGATCTGGACGGTTGTTGGAAAGGTGACGGACGCGCTTGTGGTGTCGTCGGCCTTGATCTCGTGAGTAATCACAGTGCGCAGCGCACCATGACGGTATTCCAGGGTTTGCTGTCCTGCCGGCAACTGCAGCGTCGCCGGCGTCGATCCGAGATACTTCCCGCCTTGATAGATATCCGCCGCCGTCGGCGAGCTCACCGCGAGTCTCCCGAACGAAGGCGGCGCCGGCGCAGCAGGAACCGGAGCGGGTACAGGAGCGGGATGCGTTGTTTCCGCAACCTGGAGCGGGGCGGTTGGAGCGGCGGAAACCTCCTCCGGCGTCAGGGAAAGCTTCGCGTCCTGCACGACCGGAACTTCAGACACGGATGCCGCGAGACTCGACTGATCCGCAGTCTGTGTTCCTGGACCAGGCGTATAAGCGGTGGATGCCGTGCTGGAGCTCATCCCGTGGGTTTGTTCAATCCAGACCAGGCCGCCTCCGAGCGCAATAATGAAAACCATTCCGAACAGAACCTTCGATTTCGATCGCTTTTTCTTTGCACTCCCCAGGCTTGCAAACAACGGCGGCGCGGTGGCAGTGGCTGTAAACGACAGATCATCGTCGCGCAAAGCTTGCTGCGGCTGTGGTGGCAACTGTGGCGGCGGGGCCGGAGACGGATTCGGAGCTGGAGCCGGCGCAAGCTTGACGGGCACGCCTCGGACACTCTGCAAAAGGATACTGGCCTCTTCGTTGTCAGGATCCATGCGAAGCGCCTTGATCAGGATGATCTCGGCTGCCTTTCGATATTTCCGCTTTTCCTCATCGCTGCCGGCCTGCTCAATCAAGCCTCGCGCGTCGCGCAAATCCTGTTGAATATTTGTCTTCGTGAATTCTTGATTTGACATATGGCAAGCAAGCGCTGGCACGGGGCAGGCCATAAGTGCGAAATCATTGAGGGGAAATGGCTTAGCGCTTTCAAGGACCGGCTTGTTCAATAAACTTGGTGGAAATTCGACAGAAAAGAGCCCGGCGCTGCCGGGCCGCTACGCAGTTCGCAGACACGCAAATCCGCCGTTATTGGTAAATCAACCTGAACCTTACTGTGACGTTTACGGAGGAACGGGTCGGAGCCCCATTTAACCTGGCGGGGGCATAGCGCCATTGCCGAACCGCTTCGACGGCGGAATCGATCAGCAATGGATGGCCGTCGATTGCGCTGACGTTTTCCAGTCTGCCGGA
Organism: Terriglobia bacterium; assembly: GCA_036496425.1. NCBI lineage: Bacteria > Pseudomonadati > Acidobacteriota > Terriglobia > Terriglobia bacterium. The sequence continues at coordinate 11,216 of DASXLG010000267.1, forward strand.
TTCGGTGATGTCCGCTTGAATGGTCACGTCGCCTTCGACTCTGGCCGTTCGCGCGATTTGCGGATATACGGGAATCATCTTCTTTAACAGGCGCGCGGGTTCCACCCGCAGTGTCCGGGGCGCAAGATGGCTGGGAATCTCGACAGACGCCTGCTGCGGTTCAGTTTCGGGCGGCGCGGGCGCGGGGATATCCGAGGATCCGGTTTGCAGGTATGGCATGTCTTGCAGGCGCCCCGGCAACGATCCCGGGGAACCAGACTCCGATGCCAGAATACCGCTGATGGAAGTGTCGATCTCCGACGGAGCCGCCGGCGGGTTCGTATCGTTCCCGCCGGCCGGCTGATCATTAACTGGCCCCACCGAAGCGGCCGGAAGGATAGGCGGAATCGAACCGCCCTTGGAAGGTGTGTTCTCTTCCGGTTCCGGCAGCCAGAGCGCGTGGTGCTCAGCGGATGAATAGACGACCTGCACTCTGGAGAACCGCTGCGGAGGAGGCCTGTATTGCCAAAAGAGAATGGCGAGCATAGCGTGACCGGCTACAGACGCGGAAAGACCAGACAAACTGGCAGACCGCCGCAAACGTGCCGTGTCGAACATGCAACGGGAAGCTGCATGCCCTAAGCCGCATCATGTAAGACAGACGTTGAATTGCTTGTCCGTTTCAATAAACATTCGACGTCCGCACGGATGTGCGTTACGTTGCATCCATGAACTGGCTGATGAAAGAAGAACCCGATCACTACAGTTTCGACGACCTCGTGCGCGACGGCAAAACGGCGTGGACCGGAGTGCGGAATCCGCTGGCGCAAAAACATCTTCGATCCATGAACAAGGGAGACCGGATTTTCTACTATCACACCGGCAGCGTGAAAGCCGTCGTGGGCATCGCGAAGGCCGCGTCGGCGCCCTACGCGGATCCGGACGATGCGAACGGAAAACTCCATGCCATCGACGTCGTACCTGTAAAGAAGCTGAAATCGCCTGTGACGCTTGCCGCGGTGAAAGCGGACAAAGCATTCAGCTCATTTCCGCTGGTCCGGATGTCACGCCTGTCCGTGATGCCCGTCACCGATGATGAATGGAACCGCATCGAAAAGATGGCTGCTGAGGGTCCAGTGGAAGGGCGTTAGGGCTTTCCAGACGGCGGCTGCCAGAATTCAATCTTATTCCCGTCCAGGTCATAGATCCAGGCAAAGCGGCCGTAGGATTCGTCCATTCGTTTGGCATCAATCTTTCCTCCCTCCTGTTTCAAGCGATCGAGCAAAGTGATACCGTCACCCGCGTCGCCCTGTAAGATGCAAAAGGGGAATCGTCCCGGTTCCCCTTTTGCTCTCCTCCCTCCGCAACCCTAGGGTTTAGCCTTATTCGAACTGCTTCCGGAACTCCGCAAACTGCCGCTTGAGGTCTTCGAGTTCCTGTTCCAGTTTGCCGATGCGATCGAGTTGGGGTTCCGGTTCCGGTTGGGATTCCGATTCGATCAGTTCAACTTCGCCGGACAGAAGATGCGCGTATCGAGTCTCTTTGTGGCCGGCTTGCCGCGGAAGCCGCGCAACCAAGGGCGGCTCACCGGATATCAGTGAGTTCAGTGCCATCTCGACTTCGTCGAGACCCTGGAAATCATATAGACGATTTGTCCGCGTTCGAATTTCGCCGACGGTCTGCGGACCGCGGAGCATCAGCACATCCATCACGGCGATAGCGGGCCTGCCCCAGTTCATTGCTTCGTAAACAATATGGCGATATTTCGTTACGCGTGACTCCGACCGGTCCACAAAGACAACCAGTTTCCTTTCGCGAAGCGTGTCCAATGCACGCGCGATCGTTGCCTCATCGAAATGAACGACAGGATTGCGGTTCGACGACTGATTGCACGCGGACATCAGCGCGTTCAGCGAGAGCGGATAGTAATCGGGCGTCGTGATCTCTTTCTCGATCAGCGATCCCAGAACACGGACTTCAACGTCGTTTAATATGGGATTCATTTTCGATTTGGACCGGCGTAATCCGGTCCGCGGGAGTAAATCCGAAGATGCGGGAATAGAAGTAAATCTCGGCTTCGATCGATCGCTGAATATTGGCGGCTTCGCGGAAGCCGTGGCCTTCGGTGGGAAATACGACATACGCGAACGGCAAGCTCTTTGCCCGGAGCGCCGCGATCATCGTCTCGGCCTGGGAAGG
>DASXLG010000268.1 GCA_036496425.1 Terriglobia bacterium
TACTTCTTCCGCGAGTTCAATCCACAATCGATGGCAGATATCAGCAACGCTTTAATGGGCGAGCATAGCCCGCATCTCCGTATGGTGGTGAGCTATTGGGATATGGCCGCAGCGCTCGTCAACCATGGCGCTATTGACGTCAGCCTTTTCAACGATACAAATGGCGAACATCTTGGTGTTTTCACCAAGATGGAACCATTTCTTGGTGAAATCCGGGCTGGCTTTGGCCCTCAATTCCTGGCCAACCTTGAAAAATTAGTGGATTCGACACCGGACGGCCGCAAGCGTGTGGCGGAAATTCGCGAACGCATGAAGAAGATGGCGGCAATGTCCCAAAGCCAAAACCAAACCACGGCTCGGGGATAGTTCGCTGTTATCTTGTTGCGGCGTGGGGCCACGCTATAACATGACTCCATGGTCCATGCAGTCACTTATATCGACATCGATCCAGGCTCGGTCGCGGCGGGAACGGAATTACTGAAGACGTACCGGAAATCGGCCGGCGCCCTCGTATTGCACGAGGGCTGCCGGCCGAATCGTTTCGTGATCGTGGAGTCCTGGGACGATGAAGCGGAGTTCCGGGACCATGAATCCGCGCCGCGGACGGCCGAATTCCGCGCCGGTCTCCAGGCGATCCACAACAGCCCTTACGATCAACGCGTCCACCACACGTTCGCGTCAGGCGCCCAGGCGCGGGAAAACAGCGCAGGCATGGTCTATGTCGTGACGCACGTGGACGTGCCCCCTCCGCGAAAAGATGAAACGGAAGTCCTGTTGACCGTTCAGGCTGTGAAAAGCCGTAATGACGGGGGAAACGTGCGTTACGATGTTTTTCAGCAAAACGCGCCGCGCACCAATCACTTCAGCGTCGTTGCCGTTTGGGAGAGCGAGGCCACTTTCCGCTCGCATCAGGCCGCGCCCCACACACGCCGCTTTCGCGAGGAACTAGGCCCCAAACTGGGCGCGCCTTACGATGAACGCCTCTACAGCCTTCCCGGCGGAGTTGTTTCATAGCCGATTCGTTGAATTCCGCTCACTGCATGGCTTAAAATCGCGCTCATGGCAACGCAAGATACAGGCTGCACGATCGTGCCTTATTTCAGGATTCACAGCGGCAGGAGCCAGGAATTCAGGGCCGTGTGCGAGCGCTGCGTCGAACAGACAAGAAACGAACCGGAATGTCTCTATTACGGGTTCTCGTTCAACGGGGACGAAGCCCACTGCCGCGAAGGGTACAAAAATGGAGATGCGGCTCTGGCGCACATTCAAAGTATCGGACCCCTTCTGGCCGAATTGTTGAAGAACGCCGATCTGACAAGGCTCGAGGTTCACGGACCCGAGAAGGAACTGTCCAAGCTTCGCGGACCGTTAAGCGATTTCAAAGCGCAATATTTCGCTCTGGAGTATGGGTTCAGGCGCTAAAGGAAGATGAGGGCGCCGCGCAAAAAGAGCTTGATGCCACCCATCTGCGTCATCCGCGTCATCTGCGGCTAAACCTCTTTCGCAGAATCGGCTACAGATGGCTTGACTTAAGGCGGCGGGGAGTCAATAATCTCGGTTCAATCGCACTTTTTTGAACCACTGGAGGTAATGAATGGCACGGAATCTCGTTGGTGTTTCAGTTTTGGGTGTCGCTCTTCTTTCGGCAGCGGTCCCGGCCGTGGCACACCACGCTGTATCCGCGGAGTTTGACCGAAACAAGCCGATATCGTTTTCGGGAACAGTAAAGAAAGTCGAGTGGATGAATCCACACATCTACACGGACATCGAAGCGAAGGATCCGGCGAGCGGGAAAACCGTGGTCTTTCAGGTCGAAGGCGGGGCCCCGAATTCTCTGTTCCGGCAGGGTTGGAGACCGGACACGCTGAAGATCGGCGAAATGGTCAACGTCACCGGCAGCCGCGCGAAAAGTGAGGCTTCCTTCCGGGTGGGCAGTGCGAAGATCACGAAGGCCGACGGCTCCACAGTTTTTGGTGGCGCGGCAGCAGCCAACCCCGAATACAAATAAGCCAGTAGAGTAAAACGAAAAAAGGGGGCAGTGAACGTTGGTTCGCTGTCCCCTTTTTCGTTTTACTCTATTGGAAATTCGAAATCAGAAATTGGAGATTGGAAATCGGATTTCCAATTTCCAACCTCCAATCTCGAATTTCCAGTTTAACTAATCCACTTTATCCGGGTAGTGCCACCGTGTGATCGTTCCATCCTCCAGGCTGATGTTGTTCTCTTCGCAGGAGTATTCCATGATCACGTCGCCTGCCGGCTTCAAGTTCCAGGTACGAACGTTCATCCAGTCATGTGTGTACGTCTTCGGATCGTGAACGGTGTAGGTATGTTGGATTGTGCGTGAATCCGCGCGCAGAAATGTGTTCGTAAATACGGCATCCTTGCTGTGTGGATGGCCATTGGTGTCGAGTCTGGTGTAGCCATTGAAGCCCGACGTGACGACCACCAGCGTGTCGCCGTCCCAATGGCCGGTCGATATGCCATTCCAGCTCGGCGGAAGATCCTTGGGCCATTTGAAGTTGGGATCCAAAGGAACCCAGTGGAACCAGGTGTTCTGTTCCCACAGGAAGGCCAGCGCATCGTTGCTGGCAACGATCTGTACGCCATGGGGTGAATTGAGGCTGCGCGACATTCCGAACGGATAGCAGCTGCCGGCATAGTCGCCATTCTTTTCGGGATCGTAAGCCTTCCACTGTTCCAGGCCCCAATCGGTATAGGGCAGGTCGAACGTTTTGGCGGCACCCTTGGCATCGGCGAGCTTCTCCCCCTTGCGGGGCCAATCCAGGGGCATTTTCGTTACGGGATCCAGGACATTCGAAACAGCATCCGCACCACGGCCGCGGCCTGCAGCCATGTTGGGCGTGTACGGGTTGGCCCAGTGGCCGCTGAGATCCGGCTTGCCGTTAGACAGGCGGGGCGCAGGCCCGGCGGGCGGGAGATTGGCGGCTGCTCCGCCGCGTCCGCCGCGTCCACCACCGCCGCGCTGACCGGCTTGACCTGGCGCTGCAGCCCCTCCAGCCTGACCTCGTCCGGCCTGCCGGGCTGAAAGACCCAGGTCGAAAGACAAAATGGCGACAAAGGCCGCCGCAACCACGAGTGAATTCAAACGAATTCTCACGTTAAATCTCCTTTCCATAATGCGTCCATCTCGGATTCGAGAGCCGTATTCTAGTAGAATCTGCCAACTACCGCACGCGATCTTTCCAAAGATTATTTTCCTGGCAGATGTACTCCTGAATCTCACCCTTCGGGTCCCATGCCACGTCGAATCGGACCTTCCATGGCGCCGTATAAGCGCCGGGGTCGTCGATCGTCGATTCGTAGTGCAGGGTGTAGAGGTCGCTGCGGGTGAACCGTTCAACCAGGTGGAGCAGATCGGTGTGGGGTTTGCCCCCCATATCGATCCAGCTTCCCTCATTGAAACCGACCGTATCGACTACCAGGGTGTCACCCTCCCAGTGGCCGACAGAGTGTCCCATCCATGTCAGGTTGAGCGCGTCGCCCTCCGGATGCTTCCGGCCATCCATGTAAATGATGCGCCAGACATGGGCGCCGCCTTCATAAATCATCAAAATCCGCTTTTGTTCCGGGATCTGGATGATCTCCATCGGATACGGCGTCGTCATCATGCGGGGGCCTGCGGGCGGAAGACAGAACCCCTGCGGATCGTACTTCGACGCCGTGTCCACCTTACGATAATTGGCCAATGCCCCGGCCCAGGGCTGATATGGAATGTCCTTCGGATCCGCGATCGCGGTGTAGTCCTGATACTGCTGAGGCGCCCAGTAACCCTTATTGGGTTCCACCTGTCCGAGGTTCGGCGTACCGTCCGTCAATCGCGGGGCAGGCGGCGGATTCGCCGGCTTGCGCGGAGCTCGCACCTGCGCCTCGAGCGAAGGCGCCAGAAGCAGCAGAATCACCAGGAGTCGCATATGGCGGAATTATTAGCCACAAAAGCCACAAAAAGAACAAAAATTGATCGCGCCTTAACTGACTTCCCCGAATGGGATATACCTGCCCAGCACAATCGCGGCGATCCACAGAAATATCGAACTGGCCGCCACGATCTTTGCGTAGAGCGGAGCGTCCTCGCCCGGGCCCAGATGTTCCAGCGACCGGAAAGCGCTGGTGCACTGGAACAGCAGCAGATTCAATCCCGCCAGCATGATCGTGAACATTTTGACCTGAAAAACGACATTCGGCGTGTAGAAGCCGGGCATTCCCATGAAAAACAGCAGGCCTGTGACGATGTTGATAAAGAACCCGGCAATTCCCCACGGGATAAACCGGTGCAATGGGGCCAGCGGCAGTTGCTTCATCATTCCAAGAACGCGAACGTTAAGAGCGCCGAACGCGCCGATGATCAGAATCAATCCGATAAAGTGAAGATCTTCCAGTATCGGCCAGACCCACATGGACGAATCGATGACCATGTGCTGAACGAAAGTCGTCAGCTTGAAACCGAACTCACCGATAACGGCTGTGGGGCCAGGGCCCGCCGCGATCTCCGCATGACGGATCTCACCGCCGGTGTTGCCGGCAATGGCGGCGAGTCCCGCCGTCGCCACAGCCAGGACCAGAACGATGGCCAGGTGCCACTTCGCCGGGCGCTCCATCCAGGGATTTTTCTCCGACCGGCTGAAGCGCCATAGCCCCAGCAACGAAACAGCCCCCGTCAATTCAATAAAGATGAAGGCCATCAGCGCGGAACCCTGATGGGCTTGAATTGCATCCATTGAAAGGTCCGGATTTTCATCCTGCAATTGCTTCAGCGCGGCACTGCCGCTCATGTAAGCCGGTATGGCAAACAGCGCAATCACTACAAACAGGGCGAGGCTGGCCTGCTTCAGATCTTCACGATCGAAGGCCAGTGAGACGACAAAGAGAGCCAGGGTGATGAGGGTGCCGAGAATCGGCAAATGATTCAACCAGAGATGGACGTGTACCAGATTCATGCCGGCTCCTAACCTCGATAATCGTATTTCAGGAAGCTGTAGGTGTAGGCCAACAGCCTGCCTGCGGTCACAGCTCCGGTCCACAAGACCAGAGACCATACTGCCAGGGCTTTGCCTTTCAGCACCATTTCGGCTTCACTCATTGCCGCATCCGTAAACACGCGTTTCCGGATGGTGTGCATCACGGCAACAGCAAGTCCGATCAAGGTCAGCTTGAGGTAGAAATCCGGATTGGTGAGCGCTTTCGTGGGATAGGCAATCAAGAGCAATGATCCCGAAACAACTTGAATCCAGAAGCCGATCCAGATTATTCGATAGAGCTGCCTCAACGGCGCCAAGGGCAGATCCTTTGCAACGCCAAGCAGACGCAAGTCGATCACAACACTTGCGCCGACCAGCAAGCCCATGCCGATGGCATGACAGGAAAGAATGAACCAGTAGGCAAAAATCGAAGGTGAATCGCGAATCCAGCTGCTGATCCCGCTTTCCTCGATCGTCTTGAAAATTATTGGAACGACCAAACTTACCTCCCCGGCGCGCCGGGCCTGAATAACGCGGAGCGCCAGCGCGACAGCGCGCAGCCGGAATAATCGGCTGGCGCATCGTATACACCCTGGGGAGAATGTGTCAACGGGTCGCCCGAATAATCGCTTGACTTAAGTGGAAACGAGCTAAAATAATGACCCCTACAGTATCAGCGATGGAATAGGAGGTTTGATGAAGCGAAATTTTCTGATCGTTTTAGGTCTGAGCATCGGCCTGCTCAGCGCCGCGATTCCGGCACTGGCGCACCACGCAATCGCGGCCGAATTCGATACCACAAAGCCTGTCAAATTCAGCGGCACCATAAAAAGCGTCGATTGGATGAATCCGCATATTTACGTCAACGTCGAGACCAAGGATGATGCGGGGAAGACGATTGTTTACTCCGTCGAAGGTGGTCCGCCGAACGCGCTGTTTCGCCAGGGCTGGAGACCGAATTCATTGAAGGTCGGCGATAAAGTAACCGTCAACGGCGTTCGCGCAAAAAAGGCCGACAACAACCGTATCGGCAATGCCCAGATCACGATGCCCGATGGGCGAATATTCGCCAGAGGCGCAGCTAACGCACAAGAAGGCCAATAGACCTCTTCAGAATCGCTGAGCGTAAAAGGGGGGACAGTTCGCTGTCCCCCCTTTTTATATTTCCTGCTCCCGCGCGCCAGCGGTTCAAGCCGGTTTCGGCAACTGCACATCCAGCAGCCGGTCCAGCTGCTGCTGATCGAGAGTTTCCTTCTCCACCAGTTCCTTCGCAATCCGTTCGAGCTCCGCACGCCGGCCGCTGAGAACGCTTTTTGCGCGGGTGTACAGTTCGTCGCCGATCCGGCGCACTTCCGTATCGATCGCTTCAGACGTTTTCTCACTGTAATTGCGCTCCTGCGTTGTGAATGTGGAGTGGAGAAACCGCGTATTTTGCTGGATTCCATACGTGAGGTTACCGAGCCGGTCGCTCATACCGAACCGGGTGACCATCTGCCGGATGGATTCCGAAGCCCGCTGCAGATCATCGGCTGCGCCGGTGGAGATAATCCCGTTGTAGACAAGCTCCTCCGCGGCCCGGCCGCCCAGCATGACGGTAATCTGATCCTGAAGTTGCGGCACCGTCATCAGGTACTTCTCTTCCGTCGGCAGTTGCAGGGTGTGGCCGAGCGCACCGATCGAACGGGGAATAATGGAAACGCGATAAACCGGGTCGGCATGCTTCAGTGAGAGCGCGACGAGCGCATGGCCGGTTTCATGATAGGCGACACGCTCCTTCTCGCTTGCGGTCATCACGCGATTTTTCTTTTCCAGTCCGAGCATGACACGATCGATCGCCTCTTCCAGATCTCTCATCTCAACCTGGCTGCTGCCCCGGCGGACTCCGAGGAGCGCAGCTTCATTAACGATATTGGCAAGATCGGCGCCCACCATTCCGGGTGTGCGCGCCGCAATAACCTTCAGATCGGCTTGAGGCGAAAGTTTGATTTTCCGCGCGTGCACTTTCAAGATCGCCTCGCGGCCGGCCAGGTCCGGACGATCGACAATCACCTGGCGGTCGAAGCGCCCCGGCCGCAGCAGGGCCGGATCGAGCACTTCCGGCGTGTTGGTCGCGGCCATGATGATCACGCCTTTCGAGCTGTCGAAGCCGTCCATTTCGGCGAGCAGTTGATTCAAGGTCTGCTCGCGCTCTTCATTCGTGAAAATCCCGCCCCCGGCGGCTGAGCGGCTCTTGCCGATGGCGTCCAGTTCGTCGATGAAGATGATGCACGGCGCCTTCAATTTTGCCTGCTCAAACAGATCGCGTACGCGCGCGGCGCCGACTCCCACAAACATCTCGATGAATTCCGAACCCGAAATGGAGAAGAACGGGACGCCGGCTTCGCCGCTGACGGCTCTCGCCAGCAGAGTCTTTCCAGTGCCGGGAGGGCCGACGAGCAATACGCCCTTCGGTATTCTGCCTCCGAGCTGCTGGTACTTCATCGGATGCTTCAGGAAGTCGACAATTTCGACCAGTTCCGCTTTGGCTTCCTCGACTCCGGCAACGTCTTCAAACGTCTCCTTGATTTCGGTCGATTGATCGTGAATTTTCGCGCGGCTTTTGCCGAAAGTCATCGGACCTGCGGCGCCGCCGCCTGTCATCCGGCGCATGCCAAATCCCCAGATCGCGGCGAAAAACAGAATCGGCACCACCCATGACAGCAGACCGGCCCACCAGCCGGCTTCTTCGGCATGTCCGGTAAAGGCGACGTTTTGTTCCTCGAGGTCCTTTATCAAAGCTGTTTCGTCGATGCCGGGCAGCCTCTCCGTGGAAAGTTCGGCCGCCTCACCCTTCTTGACTGCATCCGGCTTCAGGGTTGCTTTCAACGTGTTCTGATCGATCAGAACTTTCTGGACGTGCCCCGCGCGTATCTCATTCAAAAGTTCACTGTAGGCCACAGCCTTCGGAGCCGGAGAGGTGGCGGCATTGCGCACCGAGTAGAGGACGATGCCGATGAACACAACATATGCGAGCACATACAACACTGTGGATCCGCCGCGCCTGGCCATGCCTATTGGCCCGGATGTTGGGCTAACCTTTTCTCGAGGTCCGCAGCCTGCTGCTTTTCCCTCACGAGAACCGGTAAAACCGAGGTTGCATACGAGCGCACTTCACGGTCGTCCGCGGTTTCCGCAGCCTGCCGGAATCGCGAAACCGCCTCTTGAGTCTCTGCCGCCATCAGGCTGATATATTCATGATCGAAATTTGCGCCGGAGAATTGATCCAGGCGATAGGCGCCTTCAGCACTCGCTTCCGACGCAGTCCCGGGTTCGCCGGCTCCCTTTCGACGCATGAGGTCTCGCAACTGTTGCAGAGTTTGCCCGTGATCGTCCATGACCGCGCGGGCATATTCCTTCACGTCTGCCGATCGAGCCTGATTCCACGCAGCCTGGCTCAGGCTGCGCTCCTCGACCTCCGTTTTTTCCGCGGCCACCAAAAAATCCCTGTCCCAGACAGGTAACGAACCTGCGGGCGCGGAAGCATTAGAGGTATTGTCATAAGCGGCCTCAACTCCAGCCTTTTGACAGCCTGCTGCAATCACGGCGAGAAAAAAGACGAGCCCCAACGTCAAACCGATCGAATGGCTCTTCATGATGATTGCCCCTTTTACCGACTTCAGGTGCAACCGGGCTGCCAATCCGGGCAGACTGCAAACGAGTGGCCATTCTGTCCGTCTAATTTTGTGTGGAAGGAAGTGAGGTCATATGTTCAGGTTTGTCACAGTTTCTGCTGCGTTGGGCGCGTTTCTAATGGTTGCCCAGCCTTCGTACGCCCAGAGATTTTTCCATCGGCCGCGGGCAGTGGTCGTGTCGCCGTACTTTGGCTATGGCTACGGACCGGGGTGGTATGGATGGTCCGACCCTTATTGGAGTGCTTACGCCGTGAGGCCGACAGGTGAAGTCAAGATCGTCACCCATATGAAAGACGCTTCGGTCTATGTGGACGGCGGCTATGCCGGCGTCACCAGTAAGCTGAAGCATTTCGATCTGATGCCTGGAAACCACAACATCGAATTGCGCGATACCGCGGGCAAGACACTGCTCCAACAGCAGGTTCAAGTCATCCGGGATAAGACGACGGAAATTCACGTCGACTGAAACTCACGCAGTTCCCTGTTCGATGAACTTCACTAAAGCATAAACAGTGGAGTTCACCGGCGTGGAAATTCCGAGTTCTTTACCTCGGCGCGCAACATAGCCGTTGAGGGAATCGATTTCTGTTAACCGGCCACGGGTGATGTCCTGCTCCGTTGAGGACGTCGCCGTGGCCATTGTTTCACCCAGCTTGAAAGCCGCCGCGGCCAATTCCTCGACAGCAGGCAGGACCACGCCGGCAGCTATGCCGACTGCCACAACCTCGCGGATCAGTTCCTTCATGACATCCCGCATTGCAGGATCCGCCGTCAGGAAGCGGTAACGCGCATGGGTCAAGGCCGATATTGCGTTGTAGGCGCAATTCATGACGAGCTTTGTCCATAACTCACGGTCGATATTCCGGGAAATTCGACAGGGTATTCGCGCGGATTCAAACAGCCGGGCAATGCGTTCGGAATCGCTGGAGGGCCCGCCGATAACGATATCGCCGCGGCCGTTGTGTTTCAACCTGCCGGGGCCGCTCATGGCACAGGCGACATACACCACCGCAGGCAATGCGGCGATGCCTGCGGCGCGTTGCATCCGTTCGACGTTATCAACGCCATTCTGAAAACTGACCACCAGCGCTCCGGCCGCAAGATGCGAAGCCATGGCCGCGGCCGCGGTTTCCGTATCCGTTGTCTTGACGCAAAGGAAAACGATTCCGGCCTCGCGTATGGCATCGATCTCCGTCGACGCGGCAACCGGGATATATTCCTGAAAATCCGCCCGCTCGAGAAACAGGCCGTCGCGGCGGATCGCCTCGATGTGATTCGCCCGGCCGATCAGCGTGACAGAGACACCTGCCCGCGCCAGCATGCCGCCGAAGTAGCAGCCCACCGCGCCGGCGCCGACAAATGCGACACGCTCGTCATTCATCGGCTTCGGAGTACCGGCCATCGGCTTCGGAGTATCGGCCGCGTCAGGCAGGTGGGTCCGCCTGCTCCGGGCAGGCAGATTTCACTGCCGTCAAATTCCGAGATCGTGCAGCCGGCCGCTTTCAACCGCGAATGAGTGACCGGATTTCCCGCGGCCATAATCAAGTGACGCGGTGACACCGCCAGAATATTGCAGCCGAGAGTGTCGTATTCCTCTTCCGGAACATCTACCAACTCAACTCCGCGCGCAGCGAGCAACTCGAACAAAGACACCGGCAGAAGCCGTCTGTAAACGACGGCAAGATCGTCGTCCAGCAAGCTGATGAACGACATGAGATGAAGAACGTCCTGCGGACCGTTCCAATACGGAAGGCCGAAAGCAATGACTTCGACTCCGCCGGGTTTCAACAATTCCGCCAACCGCGCCACACCCGCGGCATTCGTGCGAAAGCCTCTGCCGACAAGTAGCGTGTCCGGGTCCAGCCAGACCATATCGCCGGCTTCCGCCGTTGCGGCCCCGTCGATGACTCCGAGGATGGGGACATCCCATTTTTGAAATGCGTCGGCAAAAGCCGGCCCTTCGCCGCGGCGCGCCGGCTTACCTGTTTGAAAAATCACGGCGCCCCGATCCGTGACGAGTACAGGATCGTGAGCATATAGAGAATCGGCGCCCGTACGGTCGTCCGCGGGAAGATATAAGACCTCGGCGCCCGCCGCCTGCATCAGCGCGACGAATTGCCGGTGATGTTCGGAGGCTTTCGGCAGGGACGGGAGCCGCGTGTAGTTCAGGTCGTGCCACTCCCGATCGATACGACTGAACGCCTCTTCGGGCCGCTTGACCACAACACGGCGAAGCGGCGCCACCATGCTCTGGCAGCCGGATGTCATGCGCCTCCTGGCAAAGTTTTTAGCCGCAGATGACGCGGATGACGCAGATGGGGCGCAAAAAACGAACATTTGAGGCGCCCCATCTGCGTCATCCGCGTCATCTGCGGCTAAAAGCTTTTGGCTGCTACTGCGCTGACGGGAAATGTATCGCGCGGCGCAGCGTATCGATCGTCGCGTCGGATCCGATGAACAGATTTTCCGGATAGTGCGAGTGCGCCGTCATGTTCACGTAAATCGGATCCGCGGTGTATGTGTTCAGAGACATGCCCGCCAGATATTGCAACCGCATGTTGCGGTCGCGGTTGATCATGGCATCCTCTGTCCAGGGCTTGAGATCGGCCACATTGCCAGCATAAGTTGCCATCAAATCGGTCGCCGAATTGATCCCGATCTCCTTCAACGATTGAGCCATCGCCGCATATTCCGGGCTGTCGAGCTTCTTCTGCAGTTTGTCGACATCGATCTTGGTCGGTTCGACCTGCCCGAGCAGGACAACATCATATCCCTGGCCGTTGACCGTGTTTGCGAACACCATTCCGTTGGGGAAGGCCTCGAGGAAGGTCGCAATCTCGCTCTTCACAGCCGCTTCGTTGCTTTCATAAAGCTGCACAAACTGCGTCACCACTCCACCCGGGTTCAGGTGCTGTTTGGCGATTTCGAAGAACTCGCGCGTGTAGAGGGCGGCCGCGCCCTTGACCCAGGGATCCAGGGGATCGGACGTGATGCCGTCGAATTTTTCCTTGGATGTCAGCAGATAGTGACGGCCGTCGTCGATGCGAACTTCGACTTTCGGGTTCCGGATAACGTCGAAGTTATGTTCCGCGAAATGCGTGGACACCACCTTCGGCACCAGCGGCTCGATCTCGGCAATCGTTTCTTTCTGCAGGTGAGGCTCGATGCTGACGGCGCCGGCCGTCACGCCGGCTCCGCAGCCGATGACGAGAACACGATGCGGGTTTTCCGGAATCAGCGTCGTGAGGTGTCCGAGCATCCGCTGGAGTCTCATGTCGGCCGGATCGCTCGAAGCCTGCACTTTTCCCGCATTGTGATAGTTGCGAATTCCGTCCGGCAGATCCGAAACGGCCACCGAAGCCGTCAAGCCTTCACCCATATAGATGAGCTTATTCGTGGCGCCGCGCACGGCGGCAAAACGGCCGTATTCGACCAGGCGGGCCGGCAGCGGATGGACTGTCGCTGCCAGCAACTCGGTATAACCAGCCAGGATAAGGATTGAAACTGCCAGTGAATACTTCGAAAGCTTCCTTCCCGATTCGGCGCCGAATGCCGTCGCCCCCGATGCGAATAGCGCAGAAATCGCCGAGATAGCGATCAACACCTGCTCCGAATGCTGGCTGCCGATCCAGGCCACCAGGATCAGACTCGCCCCGAGGGAACCGACGATGGCCCCAACCGTATTCGCCGCGTACACTCCACCAACCAGGCGGGCCGGGTCCTGCCCGCGGGAGGCAACAGCCGCAAGCGCAAGCGGGAAACTGGCTCCCCACAGAATGGCAGCCGGCAACACCACCCAAAGCGATCGAACCAGGTCCAACTGGAAGTTGAATAGTGGCGTACTGGCGATGGACGGATCGACCGGCCACCACGGCAACGATTCCGTCAACATATAAGCGGCCCACGCTACCGCGCCGCACAGCAATACCTGGCACCAGGCGAGCGCCACCCGCGGCCGTTTCATTTGATGCGACAGCGCGGAGCCCACGGTGCTTCCGATTCCGAGCCCTATCAGAAAGACCGCAACAATCAGCGAAAAGGTGTAGACGGTTGCTCCGAAAAGCAGCGACAGCAGCCGGGTCCAGATCACTTCACAGGCAAGCGCCGTCATCCCGGACAGCGCGATCGAAACATAAATCGGCCAGGCATTCGACGAAATCGCCACTTCCGATTCGCCTTCGCTGGCGGTATAGGAAGTCGACTTCGAAAGCAGAAAACTGAGGAGGGCGACCGCGATATTCAGCGCAAACGCGACAAATGTCGTCGTCGTGATGTCGTAAACGCGCATCAGGTAGAAGCCGGCAAGCAGACTGCCGATAACGGCGCCGCCGATATTGCCGCCGTAAAAGAAGCCCAGCCAGGAGACGCCTCGCGGGCTGGTCTCGACCCACCGCGAAATCGCCGGCAGCGTCGCGCCCATCAACAGGGTCGGCGGCAGCAGGCAGATGAATGCGATGACGCCTCGGAGCATCATGCCCGCCATCCCTTCGCCAACCACGGAGGTATAGACGTTGTTGATCAGCGGCATCCCGAATAAGAGCGCCAGCCCGACGACGCCGATACCGAGTTCCATCAGGGCGTAAACCTTCAATGGATGAAGCTTTCTCGAAATGAGCCGGGGAAAGAGCAGGCTGCCCAGACACATTCCGCCCATGAACGTTCCAAGCAATATGCCGAGCGAGACCGTCGAAACGCCGATGACCAGCTCCAGCAACTGGAACCAAACTACTTCATAAATAAGGGCTGAACAGCCGCTGCCGATAAACATGATAAGGAGCAGCGGAAGAACCCGCCCCGAGGTCAGACTGGCCGTGTCATCCGCGGCAAGCTCATTCATACTGATTTCACGCATATTAAAAGGAACTCCTTTAATCAGGGCTGCGCGCTGTCGCGCTTGCGCTTCGCGAATCACGGCTGCGCGCTATCGCGCTTGCGCTTCGCCAATCACGGCTGCTCTCGCGCTTGCACTTCGCCGCTGGGACCGTGGATGGTACCATGTCTTGCCTAGATGCTTGGTAAAATCCTGCTCGTTTTTGTCCTCGCGCAGGGCGCTGGAACGCAGAGGCTAGGCGCCATCCGAGGCCAGATTATCATTCCGACGGCACACGCGTCCGACCGGATTCTGGTGGAGCTCCAGAAGGCCGATGGACCGCCGGCCGGACAGACCTATTCCGATACGCTCGGCCATTATGAATTCGGCGCTCTGGTGCCGGGATCTTACATCCTCCTTGTCCATGTCGATGGCTACGAGGACATTCGGCAGGAGGTCGGTGTCGGCAGCGGGACGTTCGGAGCCCAGGTGGTCAATATTCAACTTCGGGAAACGGAAACCCTCATATCCGTTAAACCCACCGTCGCCGCCGATCAAGTCATCGACGTCAATGAGTTAGGCCGGAACTATCCCCGAAAAGCGATTCAGGATTACGAAAAATCGCGCGAAGCGATCCGCAAAGGCAATAACGCCGGAGCGATTGAAATATTGTCCGGTGTTCTGAAGATTGCACCCGATTTCTACAGCGCCCACAATACGCTCGGGACGCTCTACCAGAAAACCGGCCGCTTCACCGAAGCCGAAGACGAATACCGCCGCGCGCGCGAACTCAATCCAAGGTCCCCCGATCCACTGGTGAATATCGGCAGCCTGTACATCGACGAAGCTGCTCTTTACACAGCCGACCGCGAGACCGCCGGTAAAATCCTGGACAATGCCCTGGACATTCTCGAGGACGCGCTGAAAATGAAGCGCTCGGCCCCCGCATATTATTTCCTGGGCTCGGCGAACTACAGATCGTCGTTTTACGAAGAAGCCGAAGAGGATTTCAAGCGCTCCCTGGCTCTCGATTCGCACATGGGCGCCAGCCAGCTCATGCTGGCCAACGTGTATATCAAGCAGCAAAAATGGCAGGATGCGCTGGAACACCTGGATGCGTACTTGAACGATAATCCCAGCGTCAGCGATCGCCCGCAAATCGAAGCCACTCGCTCGAAGGTGGCAGAGAAGGCAAAATAAGATGAACAGACGCGAAATGCTCCAACAACTCGGGGCCATGGTGGGAGCCGCCGCCGGCATTCCGGTGGCAGCCAGGGCACAGGCCCGCGCCCAGGCCTTGCCGGCTGTGGGCGATGCCCTGATCTCATTGACTCCGGCACAGGCAGCAACACTGAGAGCCGTCGTCGCCAGAATCATCCCGGCCGATGAGAATGGCCCCGGCGCTCTTGAAGCGCGCGCCGACCGGTTCATCGACCGGGCGCTCGCCGGCGCCCTCAAGAACCAGCGCGAAGCTTATGCGGCAGGGCTTGCCGCCATCGACAGCCAGGCGCAGTCCGCTAAAGGCGGATCGTTCGCGAAACTGCCGGCAGCAGACCAGGATGCCGTCTTAACCGCAATGCAGGGCATGCCTTTTTTCAATATGGTTCGAACACATACGATCCAGGGCACCTTCTCGGATCCGTTTTACGGCGGCAATCAAGACTTCGCCGGCTGGAATCTGATCGGCTACCCCGGAGCGCGAATCGTGGTCTCCGCGAACTTGCAGCGCATGGATGTCAAACCGGAGCCCAGCGGCAAGTCGGCTTATGACTACGGCATGTTCAAGAAGGCGGAATTCTAGTCATGGCCACCACCCTGAAGAAAACCAACGTTGTCATCATCGGACTCGGAGCCGCCGGCGGCGTCGCCTGCCTCCCGCTGGCGCAGGCGGGACTTGAAGTCATCGGACTCGAAGCCGGGTCATGGTTGAGTACCAGCGACATGGCTCCCGATGAACTGAAGCTCAGCCGGGGCCTCTGGCCTCCGGGCCCGCAGAAGACCAAAATCGAAGGCCTGACGTCCAGGGCAAACGCCTCGCAAAACGCAACTCGCGCAAACCACCCGATGATGAATGCCGTCGGCGGGACTTCCGTTCATTACATGGCGCAAAGCTGGCGTCTCAACCCGTGGGACTTCAAAGTGCGCAGCGAAACCGTAAGGCGCTATGGGGCTTCGCGCATTCCGAAAGGATCGACGGTCGAAGACTGGCCGCTCACCTACGAAGATCTTGAACCCTATTACGACCACGTCGAATACGAAATCGGCGTCTCCGGAAAAGCCGGAAACCTCGGCGGCAAAAAGGACGAGCGCGGCAACATCTTCGAAGGCCCGCGCCGGCGCGACTATCCCATGCCTGCCCTGCGCACGAGCGGATACATGGAGAAGATGGCCGCCGCCGGCAAATCGCTGGGCTGGCATCCTTTCATCGCGCCCGCTGCGATCACCAGCAAAGCCTATGAAGGACGTCCGGGCTGCGCCTATCACGGCTACTGCATCGGCGCCGGCTGTCACATCAACGCGAAAAGTTCGACCGCAGTAACGACCATTCCGAAGGCGATGAAGGCCGGCAAATTCTCCATCGTCACGGAAGCCAGGGTGACGACACTCGAAACCGATGGCACCGGCCGAATTACGGGCGTCAACTATCTAAAGGATGGGACAGAGTATTTCCAACCGGCGGATGCCGTGCTTCTCGGAAGCTATATCTACGAGAACGTCCGGCTCCTGCTGCTCTCGAAATCGAAGGCGTATCCGAACGGCCTTGCGAACAATCACGGACAGGTCGGCAGGCACTACTTCAGCCATAACCAGGGCGGCGCCGTCAGCGCGCTGTTCCCTTTCAACTTGAACAACTGGTACGGCACGCCAGGACAAGGCATCGCCATCGACAATTGGGCGGATGACAATTTCGATCATTCCGGACTCGACTTCATCGGCGGCGGAACTCTGTACGTCTACACGGAACGCCGGCCCATCGCCGCAGTCAACGGCGTGCAGGCGTGGATGCCGCAGGGCGGAACGAACTGGGGATCGAAGTGGAAAGCGTTCGTCAAGGAGAACGCCGACCGCTCCAATGGCGCCTATCTCCAGAAGACAACTCTCCCTTACGAAGACAATTACCTCGACCTCGATCCCGTGGTGAAAGACCCGCTCGGCTTTCCCGTCACCCGGATCACGGCGGAATACAAGGACAACGAGCGCAAGATCGGCGTATACATCGCGGAAAAAATGAAACAGTGGTACATGGCCGCAGGGGCGATCCGCGTCAACGGCACCGGAAACGTCGGCGGCGCGATGGGCGCTTCGACTCACGCTTACGGTGGAACCCGAATGGGCGGCAATCCCGAGACCAATGTCGTCGACAAGTGGGGCTTCTCGCATGAAGCGCCGAATCTCGGAATCCTCGGCGGCTCGGTGATGGGAACCAGCGGCGCCCGCAACCCGACCCAGACGATTCAGGCGCTCGCCTGGCGCACGGCGGAGCACCTGGTGAAGAACTGGAAAAACATTGTCAGCTAAAATGAAGAGAAGATTAGCCACAAAAGGCACAAGGGAATGATCCTTTTGTGTAACAAGGTCGTAAGTTTTAGTTTTTCGACAAAGGTTTTAGCCGCAGATGACGCGGATGACGCAGAT
>DASXLG010000269.1 GCA_036496425.1 Terriglobia bacterium
TTGCTTCCCAGGCCAGTCCGCCTTGCCCGAGGCTGAAGTATTGATAATTCAGCTTCATTGGAATGGAGCTGGGTGGAACAGCGACGTGGGTCAGGCTAAGTCCGGGAAGCGCCTGCCGTACGAGATGCTCGATGTGATCGGCAGAACATACTTTGATCAATTGCGGCGCCCGGGTTACTAACTCGGGCTGACTTACCTCGGCATTGATGGCGAGATACATCTTTGTGTTGTTCAGGTACTTATCATCGTTAATAGAGGCACCGTAGATGGAAGTCTTAATGAGCTTCAAAGGCAGCGAGACAAAGTTACTGGGGACCACGGTTTCCAGCAGAATGCGCAGCTTTTCATCCAGGTCGGAGAAGCAGAACGACAGATTATCGTGATCGTAGGTGGGGAGATCGCGAGGATGGATGACCGTCGAAAAAGTGGTGAGGGCGCCGGCTAGCTCGAGCAGGGTGGTGAAGAGCCGTTCGGGGTGGCCGGTCTTGGCGGCGAAGAGATGATTCAGCAGAGGGAAAGACGAATTGATGGTATAGAGCAGCCAAAAATTCGCGATATCCGCTGCGGTGAAGTCCGCGAGGCTCTGATTCTTTTGACGGCGCAACCCGGATAGCTGGCTGCTTTTGGCGGAGAGAATCTCGATGACGCGCCGCACCACGGAGAAGAGATAGGGATTGGCGGCAAAATCGAGCAGCGGAGGGACGAACACGGGATCGAGGCCGTAGGTCCCGGCGGGCGTGCGGCGAACAGTGGCGACGCGCAGCGCTGAATTTCCTTCACGCAGCTCTTCCCGCGTCAGGATGCGAAAGTTTTTGCGCGCGACTTGAACCGGCTTCTCGGAGAGTCCGGTATTTTCGTCGCGCATGAGGGTGTACTCGGCCCGATACCGGGTGTCGCCGTGGGCCTGCGGGGCCGAAACATTCATCCCTTTCTCGCGGTAAGGAGGAATGGCAAGAAACAAATCCAAGGTGTCTTTGTCTACTTCGAAGCAATCGACAATATCGCGCGGCGGAGGCGCCGGATCGGAATCGGGAATATCGAAGAGTAGTCCGTCGGCAACGATGCCGCTGGCGCGGCTGATGTGGAAGCTGCCGTTCGCAAGGGCCTCCTGATCCACGCTCAATTCGTGAAATCCCCAAGGCTGAAAGACCAGCGACTGCAGATAAAACTGCAGCGTACTTTCGATAAAGCGGTCCTGGATCTGGAGGTGCTGAGGCGTGAGAAAGGTGCCTTTGGACCAGATTACAGGCTGAAGCCGCTTCATAGGATTTTAAGTTAACAGACGCTCAGGTTGTAGCTTGGAGCCCAAGCTGCACACAGCTCCGATAACGGTCGGACGCCTTTTCGGGGTCTTCCACCACGGCGAGGATAATGCCGGCAGCCGCGATTTTTTGCGCGATCCGCGGCGGAGCCGGAACGGCGACAACTTCAGGCGGAGCGATGCTGCCTTCCGAGAAGAAGACAGCTATGGCAATGCAGCCGGCGGCGCTGGAGAGCCGCGCCTCTTCGGCGGCAGCCTGAGCGGCGCGGCGATGGGCGTCGGTCGGTTCGGCCAGCCATTTCTCCACCGCCAGCAACGCGTTCTGCTCCACCGGGGTTGCATTCGCCTGAAGCCGGCGCGCGCAGGAAAGCGACCAGACAATACAAGACCGGCCTTCGAGGGAATGCGCCAAGTACTTGATGGCATCCGGGAAAAGGCCAACACTCGACAGCTTTTCAACATTAGCCATGGGCGTGGAGTATTCGCTCAAAACGCATATTGCGTCGTCGCTTAATCCGGCTAATGCCAGCGTCTCAGAGGAAAGACCGCTCAACCGTTCTTTCGTTTCCGCCATCTTTTAATTAATCATGGTCATAGCGCCTTTGACGGTCATAATACCGTCGGCGCTGACCGTAGTCATGGCAGCTTTCGCTTCGAGCTGGATGGTTCCCTGAATGCTGATCTGCAGGCCTTTGATGGTGATGCCTTGCTGGGTCAGGACGATGCTGCTTTGCCCTACCTTCAACTCGATCTGCTGCATTGCTTCATGCGCTTCGCTGCCGAGATCGATCTTGGTGCTCTGGTTCCCCTGATTCAGGGTCAGCGCATGGTTTCCTTGCTGGATGACAATGGCGGTATCGCCGGTGATGGTTTCCGTGTGTTTTCCTTTCACGGTGATGATGCGGTCATGGTCTACGGTTTGGGTATCATCGTTCTCAACTTCCGTGAGCATGTCCTTTTCCGCATGGACAGAAAGCAGCTCGCTGCCCATTTTGTCTTCGAAACAAATTTCGTTGCAGTTTGAAGTACCACCGCCCTTGGAACTTCGGCTCCTTATGCCGGACTGGGTGGAATTGTCAGGCAATGTGTAGGGCGGCATTTGCTCGGCATTGTAGATGCGTCCCACGATGAGCGGCTTATCCGGATCTCCTTCCAGGAAATCAACGACAACTTCCTGACCAATTCTGGGGATCGTCATCCAACCCCAGTTTTTGCCGGCCCAGATCTGGGAGACGCGAACCCAACACGAGCTTTTCTCATCTTTCTTCCCGTCGCGATCCCAGAAGAACTGAACCTTTACCCGGCCGTAATTGTCGACATAGATTTCCTCGCCGCTGGGGCCAACTACGACAGCAGTTTGAGAGCCGGCGACCAGAGGCTTACGGGTGCGCTGCGGCGGGCGCAAATTCACGCTCTGAGGAATCGCTTCAAAGCGGTTCTTATAAGACAGATCCTCTCCCTGGCCGGCGACGAAGTTCGGAGCGGACGCGTAATGTTCCACGGACGTCAGCAGATAAGCCTGATTTGTGTCGTTTCGATAGTGGTCGCAGAGGGTGAACTGCAATCCGCTAGTAAAGCTGGCGCAATTGCTTTCACCTCTGACGACCAGGGTGAAAGTTTCGAGCTCCTCAATGCGGACGTTGCCGTAGGTCGTGCCGCCGTCCTGGGTTCCGAAACCGCCCGGATAATCGAACTTCTCTTCTTGCCCGCTCGTCTTGTGTATCGTTTGCGTCGAGGTGAGCAAATTCATGGAGGGCGTTTCGAAATTGTAGTCGGTGAGAGCGACTTTGGGCGTATAGACCTGATCGGTTCGAAACAGCGACCAGACGGAGGAATCGGCGACAACACCTTCCGGAGAAGTGGCAGAGTAGGAGACTTGATTCTCGATACAGTCCGTCGCCGACGGAGTACGATCCACGATGGTC
>DASXLG010000270.1 GCA_036496425.1 Terriglobia bacterium
CCCCCGCGACTACATGAATGATTCGAGAACGGACTATGGCCTCCAGAAGGAACCAGGCACAGGCGGAAGCACACACCAGCAGCAGTGCGGCCATAAAGACTTCACCCCTTAACGCCAGCCAGAATTGCCGTGCTGCGGCCGCAGCAATCAGCGCGTTGACCGCGCGCACACCGGTGTCTTCCCAGGCGAGATCCCGCAACCGGGAGCCAAACCAGGATGCCGCGAGCACAACCGCAGCAACGCTGCAAACCAACCAGACGGCTTTCCAAAGGATGTCCACGAGGACGAAGTGGAGCCGCTCGCGAGTCCGGGCGAAAGCGATGCGGAGGATTTCGGCGAGCATTACGCGTCGAACGGGGGAGCGAGCATGATGTGCTCCGCCATCTGCGCGGCATTCGATGCGGCGATCCGCAGATTGTCGGCGACGGCGAAAATCGCATAATGGCCGGTGCCTGAGGCGCGAACACGGCCGATGTGAATTTTATCGCTGCCGATAACAGTCACCGGTGAGGGGCCGCCGGCGGCCTCGCTCAAAGAAAATTCTTTGCCGTGTTTGAAATGCGTCAAAACGTCCTCGACTGGTGGAAGCGCCAGAAGATCCACGGTTATCGAAAATGTATGCGAGTGGAAGACCGGCACCTGCAGAGCGGAGATCGCCGGTTTCGGTACCGTCTTTCCCAGAATAACTTCCAGCTGCTCGAGTATCCGGGACTCGGTCCGCGAGCTGGCTTCGGCTTCCGGCAGAATGTTGAATGCGAGCTGGCCTGAGAAGACCTTCTTCTCGACCTGCTGAAAATTGAGCAGGCTGACGGTCTGTTCCTGAAGTTCGTCGACGCCGGCGTTCCCGCGTTCCGACGCAGGTTCGAGCACCGTTGCCGTGGCGGACTGGACGGCAAACGTATTGTGCAAACCCGACAGGATGCGTCCGAGGACGATGGCCGCGGGATGCGGGTTCACAAAATATCCCTGCGGCCGCAGCAATCGCGAATCGGAAATTCCCTGCAGATAAAGCGTTCCGGCGTGGCCGGTCTGCGTGAGGTCGATCGTCAGGGCGGGAAACTTCGCGCCGCTCGCGATGTAGGACTGCATGATTTCCGTACTGCACGCGAAGAAAGCGATATCGACATCTTCGAACGCATTCGGTGAGATCACCTGGGTGATCTGAATGTCCCCGGCGAACTCCCGCAGCAGTCCGGCGTACTCCTCGGTTTCAAGCAGCGTCAGCTTGCCGACAGGCAGCCCCCGGGACTCGAGCACGTCCTGGAGTTCTTTTCCCAAAAGCGATGTCGATCCCACAATGGCCACATTGGGGGACTTACGGAGGCGTTGCGCGTTCATAAGAGCTAAAGCTTAATTTTTGATGTTACCATGCGCGGGTTCGGAAGGCGTTACATTGGCGGGCCGGAAGCGGTGAACCATCTGTATCATTTTTGCGAGGGGACCGGAGCTGACGTAAATCGCGGCCATGGCCAGCAGCATCTCTTCCGAATAAAAGATGATCAGGCCGATCATCATAGCGATTACAAACAGGGCCAGGCTCGGCTTCGCCTTCTTCACGTCAAATTCTTTGAAGCTGGAATACCGGACGGTGCTGATCATCAGGAATGCCAGCGCGAGTATCAGTATCCCCCACCACAATGCGGCAGCGCCGTTCATCAGAGCCGGTGTTTTGAAAAAGTGCACAACGGCCGCAATCATTCCCGCTGCTGCCGGGATTGGCAGACCGACGAAACTCCGTTTGCTGGTCTCCGTGGGCTTGCCGGTTTGAACATTGAACCTGGCAAGACGCAGCGCACCGCAAACCACAAACGCAAACGTGGCGAGAAACCCAAGGTGGTCGTGCATGGCAACTGCGTTTTCGTAGCCGGCGCTGGCGCCGAAACCCCATCGGAAGGCGAGAATGGCCGGAGCGGTTCCGAATGTGACGACATCGGCAATCGAGTCCAGCTGAACACCAAACTCACTGGCGGTTTTCGTCAGGCGGGCGATCCTGCCATCCAGTCCGTCGAGAATATATCCGATACCGATCAGGATGGCCGCGGTATCCCAGTCACCATGAAGAGTGGAAATGATCGAATAGTAGCCGCAAAAAATATTACCGATCGTAAAGAGGCTGGGCACTATCGAAAGACTGCGCTGGATGCGCGCCTGATTCTTGATTTTGCGTGGCCGTCTTACCACTCTACTTCGCTCCGCTTATCTTGATAATCCCGATCGGCGTCGAGCCGCCACGGACGCGCGCACCGCGTTCCACTGTCGCTTCAGCCCCCGCGGGAAAAAGCACATCGACCCGGGACCCGAACCGGATGAGCCCGATGAGCTCCCCTTTCCCGACCGTGTCTCCTACCTTCTTCCAGCATACAATGCGCCGGGCCACTAATCCTGCAATCTGTGTAAAAACAAGCTTCAGATCGCCCTGGGCGACCATGATGATATTGCGTTCGTTTTCGACGCTGGCTGTCTGGTCAAAAGCGAACTTGAACTTGCCTTTTTTGTAGTCGATGGCCTCGATGCGCCCTGCCATGGGACTCCGGTTCACGTGCACATTGAAGATCGACAGGAAAATACTGAGTTTCGTTACGTTTCCGACCCTCTCCACCTTGACCACGCGGCCGTCGGCCGGTGAAACGATAACTCGTGGATCCTCCGGAATTTGCCGGTTTGGATTCCGGAAGAAGAATGCCACAAAGCCGGCCAGCAGGATCACGAAAATCACCAGCGGATAGAGTCCGAAAGCGTATGCCGCGGCAGCGCCGGCCAGCAGTGGAAGCAGAAACCTATATGCGTCTTTTACAATCATCCAATGCGATGGTAAGGCAGGAAGGCAAGAAAAAGGGGAACTTCGCCACAAAAGGCACAAACTTTTGGGTTTTAGCCGCAGATGACGCGGATGACGCA
>DASXLG010000271.1 GCA_036496425.1 Terriglobia bacterium
GGTCTCATAGAACGCCGCCACCAATGCATCATGGCCGGTCGTTTTCTCAAGCTGATGCTCATCAATCAAATAGGCGGTGCGGCAAACGGCCATCGGGGTAAAGTGCAGTGAAGCGTAAACGATCATCGCGGCGCGTTCCAACACAACCTCATCGTCGTCGCTGACTTGTACCTGAGCGGTGTAAAGGTCGCTCTGTGGGTCCGTTCGGCGTCTCGCTATCGACGGTGCCACGAGATCTTTCATCGTTTGGAACGCCTGTTCTGCCGGCGGCCCGTTCTGCAAGGACTTGTGGTAAATCCATTGTTCCATCGCCGGGAAGATCTCCGCCGCCGTTACGCCGTCAACCCCCAGCAGTGCTGCGCTGACAGCCCAGGTGAACTCCACCGCCTCGTGCTGCAGGTCGCCGCCGCCTGCGCGCAGCAGCCGTTCCCGCACCGAGTCGGCCTCTCGCTCGATCAAGGTCTTTGTATAGTGTTCCACCCGCTCTCTGCTGAAGTGATCGATGATCTGCATCCGCAATCGGCGATGCGCTTCCCCGGAAGCCGCAACCACCGCGGCATTCGGATAGCGGCAGCCCCCCTCACCGTCATACAGATCGCCCTGTTCAAACCCTCGTCCATCGGCTCGCAGCATTTCCATCGCGAGGTCGTAAGAATAGATCACCCATTGGCCACGGAAGGTTTCCGGCCAGGGGTTGGCAAGGATCGTCGGTCGGGGAGGACTGTCCGGCAGCATGGTTACTCCGTTGCTCGTCCGGGCCCATACCGGAAGCGCCGGGCGTTCACTGCTGCAAGCGCCGGTCCATGTAGTCAATGGCTCCGCCGATGGTTTGCAACTGGCCGATATCCTCCTGCGGGATCACTACGCCAAAACGCGATTGGACATCCAGCAGAATCTGCACCATCGCCAGCGAGTCCACTCCTAGATCGGTGATCACGAAGTTGCGGTCTTCCGGCACTTGGATCTGCCGTCCCTGCAGCGCCATCGCTGCGATCAAAATGTCTTTCATGTCGGAGAAAGTGAACCGTTTTTGCTCTTTTTGTTCCATAACCATGATTCTCGTTCCTCCTTCAGATACGTGTGTGTTCTGCCAGTCTGTGTTCCGCCCTCCGGGTCAGGGAAGGCGCATAACGCTCCAACATCGATAACCTGGCGTGCGCCGCTTCCCGGCCCGCCGCCACAAAGCGGTCTGCCATATCGAAATCCTTGTAACTGCTGGGGCCGAACTGTGGCGTCACGGCCACGTCCGCCATAGCAGCGTGACGCGCGCTGGCGTCCGCATATCCCAGCACCATGGTGTCTACGAGCGCCTCGATGATGTTCATGGTGCGCCGCGAAGCGTCAGGGTTCGGCGGATCATCGCCGGGCCACGCGGGCAAATTGCCGCTCAGGATATCGATGCCGAGAGTAACGTCGGCCCCGGCTTCCATCACATAGCTCGTGGGCACTGGCGCCATGACCGCCCCGTCAATCAGCCGCCGGCCGTCCAGGATATACGGGGGAAACATGCCGGGGAGAACCGACGATGCCAGCACCGCCTCCCAGACCAGGCCGCTGCGGATGGGGTACGGGCGCCGGGTGTCAAGGTCGACGGTCAAAATGACCATGGGGATCTTCAAGTCGGCGAACGTGCAGTCTTGAGTCATCTCCCGCAGCAGCCGGATCATGAGTTGCAGCGGTTCGGCGCCGCCCAACATGCCCTTCATCAAGATTGCGACGTTTTCCGGGTTCATGTGCCTACGGATGGACACTGCCGCTTCGGCTGCGCTCAAGCCCATCGCCAGCAGCGCGCCTACGAGCGTTCCAGCACTGCTCCCTGCCAGGTAGTCAACGGGATGCCCGGTTTCTTCCAGGACTTGCATCACCCCGATATGGGCAAAACCCTTCGCTCCACCGCCGCCGAGCGCGACGCCCAGCTTGGTGCGCGCCAGATGCCGCCCCAGCCATTCGAGATCATCCGGGTGACTCGGACGGATGGCGCGCGGGACGGGCAGACCGGCGAGCGTCTGGTTATTGTCCGCGCTGGCTGTGAGCGGGATCGCCGCAGTGGGACGCTCGCCCGCGCACCGGGCTGCGGCCTGGCTGATCGCAAAAGGGTTCCCGACCAAAAACACGCGCTCCATGTTGTTCAGCAGCGCAGTCAGGTCCGTTTGTTGGGGACTGGTGAACACCAGGAGCGTCGCATGATCGAAGCGTAGCTCGTCAACCGAGGCCAGCACCGCTTCCACGCTCGTGTGTTGTTGCACACCGGGGCCCCCCCTGCCAGGACGCCGGTGAGGTCGAGCGCCGTGACGGCACCTGGACTTGCGTCGCGCGTTTCGGCGAAAAGTGCTTCGGCGGCCAGCCGCTGCGGCGGACACAGGACCAGAGCGATAGTCTCGCCCCAATGATGGCGTTCACCCGTCCGGCTGTTCGTGCGAGTCAGGCGCTGGCTGAGAATCCGCACGAGATTGATGAGAACCTGTGGATAACGGCTGTAGAGTTCCGTGAATGCGTCCTGGGTCAGTTCAAGCACCTCGGAAGGCATAATCGCGATCGCGCTGGCGGTGCGTGCGCCCCCGGCAATCAGCGCCGTATGACATCGCCGCCGTGCAGGCGGGCCAGCGGCGTCGTGCCGTCGGCGTGCTGGAGAAACACCTGTAACACGCCCTGCCGGATCACGAAGAGGCTTGAGCCCTGCTCACCGTGCCTGAACAGCATCTGATTGCGCTCTAGATGACGCACCTTCAACCGCAAAGCGATTTGCGCTAATGCGTCGTCGTCAAGCCCTGCGAAGATGCCGATCGCGCCCAGGTTCATCATGATGCTGGAAACCACACTTACCACCAAAGTGCGATGAGAGCCTATGACAGTAGGGATTAAAAAAAACAAGGAATTGAAAATTCCAATGTGAAACATGCTTCGGCGAACGCCTTCGCGAGAGTTGCGGGCTCCGCTTACGAGATCCAATTGTTGGGGGTCCCTCACGATTGCGGCACTGAGTATCGTTTCACTCGACTAGCGAGGGGAATCGCAGGGTATGCGTAATCCTGCGGCACGCCGTCGCGGTGCGGCGCGGGAGTCTTTGCCGCACAAAAATCCGGATGAATCTTACGACTACCAAAGTCAACGCGGCGGCTTTCTTCCAATAGCTCGGGGGGATGGTGTGACCATAGTTGTTGACCATGGTGGATGGTATGCTGGATGTGAAGCGGAACCCATGGAACAAATTGCGATATCCAAATTCAAGGCCACCTGCCTTGAGGTTCTTGAGCGCGTCAAGCGCACTCGGAAACCGATCCTTGTAACGCGTTTCGGTCAACCTATCGCAGAGGTAACCCCACCCTCATTTTCCTCGAGTAAGGGACGAAAACCTGGTTCCATGACGGGAACGATCAAGATCAAAGGAGACATCATTTCACCGGCAAGCAGCACCGGTGATTGGGAAGTGCTCAAGAAATGAAGCTTCATGCTGATCCCGCCGACCACTTCATTGCAGCTTTCGCGAGAGTCTTTGATTTGACCCTGGTGACCGGCGATCCTCGTCTGCTGGGATCTTAAAAGCCAGGGTATCGCCATTCTTTCGAATCGCTAAACCCTCTGCACGGTGGGCAGAACTCTCTATTATATTGATTTCAAAGGGGTAGATTGAATTTCGATGCTTCCGTTTGGGAAACTTACCGATTCCAGTTCCGAAAATCGAATGTGAACTCCGAAATCCGGATTCTAGTTCCGAAAGTCGAATGTGAACTCCGAAATCCGGATTCTAGGTCCGAAAATCGAATGTGAGCTCCGAAATCCGGATTCCAGTTCCGAAAGTCGAATGCGAACTCCGAAATCCGGATTCCAGTTCCGAAAGTCGAATGTGAACTCCGAAATCCGGATTCTAGGTCCGAAAATCGAATGTGAGCTCCAAAAACCGAATTCTAGTTCCGAAAATCGAATTCGAGCTCCGAAATCAGGATTCTGATTCCGAAAATCGAATTTGAGCTCCGAAATTCGGACTCTAGTTCCAAAAATCGAATTTGAACTCCGAAATCCGAATTCTGGTTCCGAAAAACGAATTCGAGCTCCGAAACCCGAACTCTATTTCCGAGAGTCGAATTCGAGCTCCGAAATCCGGATTCTCTCTCCGAGATTCGAATTTTAGTTCCGATAAGCGGATTTCGACCTGAAGATTTATAGCTGCCGCGGCGGCGCGCCGCCGTGAGGGCTTCTCCTACCGCCTGGAGAAGGGATTCCCCAGGAGAGCATCTCGCGAACTTTGCCATCCACATCTCTGGCTGACGCAAGAGGATGCCAGCGTTGACCGTCGCGGGATTTCTCCAACGTAGCGGTACCTCGGGCTCCCGTGCCGAAGGTCTTCGTAATACGGAAGCAGTCGTCGCCTTTTTCAAATTCAAGTATGACTTTCGGTACGTGATCGGTGCCTGCCGGAATGAAGGGTTTGTGATCGACCGAAGTGGGCGGGAGTAGAAGTGCCGCACGGATCGCCTCAGCAAGACTCGACTTGCCCAGATCGTTTCGACCGTGCAAAACGTTGAGACCGGGCCCGAATGTAATTTGAGCCGACCTGATGCAACGGAAGTGTTCAACAGCTAGAAAGCGGAGTCGCATCTCAGCAACCACCTGCGTGCGCTTCATGCAGCAGCTTCTGCAGTACAACAAGGGCATGCTTCGCTTCCGGCCTCGTTCGCGCCATCTCCCGCAAGGCTGCGGCTGTCAGGTTCACGACTTCCGGCAGTGCCTGGTTGACGAACGGGTCGCCCGCATCAATTTCGAGTTTTAATCCAGAGCGTTCAATGGCAAGAACTCCTGCCTTTCCGTGGGTAGCCGACGTGCCTTTCAATTCCGCAAGTATGGCTTCGACTTCTCTGAATTCCTGAAGGTTAACAGTGATGTCTAATCGGATTCGCAGGACAGTAGACGCCAGTTCGTCGTCGGCCAGCTTGCGTAAATCGGCCATATCTCTGACGAGTTCTTCCCGCCATTTCCAGTGTGCTACAAACGCCTTCTCCTATGAATGCTTCGGGATTGGCCCTGCCTTCCCGCGCCTCGATCCGGAAGAGGGCATAGAGTTCCGATTGCCATTGTCCCAGTAGCGATTTGGGCACAATGAGGAGAATACGACGTGCTCCCTCGGCGAGCATCTGCGCCATGATGAGGCCGGCTTCGATCGTTTTCCCAAGACCAACCTCGTCGGCAAGAATGCATCCGCCCTCGGGGATTCGGCGCAACGCAAACACCACCGCATCAACCTGGTGCGGGTTAGGATCGATTCGGGCAAGCCGCTGTGACGCCACATATCGCTGCTGCTCGTCGGGCCGTCGACGACGCATGAGATCTTCGGCCAACAAGCGGCGGTGAAGCAAATGGGGTTTAGACACAGATTAATACCATCGCGAGTATAAGGAAAACAGCTGGCCTTGTGAAATCAGAAGTCCTCTACAATTGAAGGAGTTCCGGGGACAGACACCGAATTTATTGATCTGGCTGGAATTCCAAGAATTCCGCGGCAATGCGCAACGGTGCTATTTTTTGGTGATGATCAAACCGTTGATGCGATTTACGAGAATGGGAGACTGGTACTTCAGCAACCGCTTCCGTTGCCGGACATGCTCATGTTCGCGTGACTATCGACTCTGATCTGGAGCGAGAGGCATGGCTGAAGCTTTCCGAGGAATCGCTCAAAAAGGTTTGGGACAACGACGCCGCCGGATGTTTTCAATGACCTGCTCCAGAAATGACGTCGTTCTCCTACCGATCCCATTTACGGATCTGACCAGTCGAAAGGTTCGTCCGGCAATTGTTATCGGCGGCAAAACACCAGATGTCTTTGTCGTCCCAGTCTCATCCGTTTTATCCAACACCGATTTTCCGCTGCAGGAGTGGCAAGCAGCCGGGCTGAATGTTCCATCGGGCGTGAAAACGCGATCATCGGCAGTATCACCGCAATGGACCGCGACTCCCTGGACGATAAACTCCGAGGCTGGTTGCAACTGTGATCCGCATCAGGTAAAAGTGCCGCATCGTGCCCGTCGGCGTCAGGCTTGGCCGAAGTTGACAGGGCCGTTACAAGCTACCCATATCTCTCACACCCCGTTTGTTTTTCTTACAATTCTGAAAAAGCATCAAAAGCTAAGAAGTGCTTTTGTGCTTTTTGTGGCTGATTAATATTTTCCGGGTCAGGGAAGACATCGGTACTGCATCAATGTCCGTCCATTCGAACCCACTTTGCTCGATTTTGCCGCTGTAAACACTCACATCCAGCCGATGATGCGTAATGGTGTGTTTGCATTCCCCGACATTTTCAAACGACCCTTCGGGCAACTCGTTCAACATCGGAAATTCCCACATCCCGTTCACGTTCCGCATCAGGTAGCGATCATCTTTCTTACAGATTACCGCACTAAGGTGCACATGGACGGTTGCCGGCCGTTTCTTCACTGCAGGGATCTTGTCCTGCATGCCCGTTCGAAACGCGGCGCATGACGATTGCAAAGGACAGATCAGACAGCGGGGAGACTTGAAGGAGCAGACCTTGGCGCCCAATTCCATGACGGCCTGATTGACCAGTCGAGGTTCGGCTTCCTGAACCAGGCGTGTGGCCGCTTCCCACAAGGCTTTGGGATTCTCCTCCGTCCATCCGAAGACACGCGAGAGCACACGCCGCACATTCCCGTCGACAACGGGATAGGGCTTGTTGAAGGCGATGCTCAGGATTGCGCCTGCCATGTATTGGCCGATGCCGGGGAGGGCGAGCAGCGCATCGTAATCGGCAGGAATTTTCCCGCCATGGTTCTCGACGACATTTTTGGCGGCCGCCATGAAGTTCTTTGCGCGCCGGTAGTATCCGAGTCCGGCCCAGAGGGTGAGGACCCTCTGCTCGTCGGCACGAGCCAGCAATTCGACCGTGGGAAACTCGCGGATGAAACGTTCGTAATAGGGAAGCGCGGTTTCGACCTGGGTCTGCTGGAGCATGACCTCCGACACCCAGACATGGTAGGGATCGTATGTCGCGCGCCACGGCAGCGGCCGCTGGTTTTCTTTAAACCAGCTGACGAGCGGCGGCAGCACTTTCTTTCATCTCGTTTTCGATTTTTTTGATCTCGACGAGATGAGTCGGATTGAACGGAAGCGAAGGGTAGTAGCAGTTGCTCTCGTGAGTGCAGAAGCAGCCATTCGCGACGCTTTCGCGGCGTCCGTCCATGGCCGGCGAGTACCAGAGTTTCGAGAAGTCCCAGTTGTATTCGCGCAGGTTAGCGACCGAATCGAGAATTTCGCAGCTCGAAACCGTGCCTTCGTCATAAATGACGGCGCCGGCCGTTCCGGCCCAGCATTGCAGCTGCGGCCTTCCCTCGAACGCGGTTCTGGCGATCAGGTCGTGCATGTAAACGTCGACCGCCGCCTTGAAGAATCCGGCATCGCCCGAGTAATTGTTCTTGATCGCGGCGTGACGGGAATCGGCGTTGATCATGTGGGAAAGCCGGTCATACCGGCTCTTGTCGATGATCAATTCTTTCGGCCGGGCGGACGGCGGGCGAATGTAATTGAAATTGACCTTATCCGGCTTCAGCTCGAATTTCAAAAAGTCATACCAGTCGAAAATCCGGTCCTGGTTGCTGTTCATGAAGCACGTGCAGGTTTGAATATCGAGCTGCGGCTTCTCGCGTTTGATGGCCTGGAGCTTGCGAGCGGTGTCAATTGCAATGTCCCAGCTGCCCGTCTTTTGCCGGATCGATTCGTGGTCTTCCTTCAGTCCGTCGATTCCGAGGGCCACGGTAACATTGAGATTCGGGCATTCCTGCAGAATCCGCGAAACGTCGGGGATGATTCGCTGCTGAATCTGTCCATTGGACATCAGGTAGATCGATTCGAGCTTGTTGTTCTCGTAGAACGCGCGCGCAATCTCGGGGAGGTCTTTGCGGGTGAAGGGCTCGCCGCCCGCGATGATCAATACGCCGAGATTGGCGCCCAGGGTCTCGCTGATCCGGACGACATTTTCAGTCGTCATCTGCAGTTTCTTGCGGGGCTTATCGTCCAGTTCGTCGGTGAAGAAACAGTGGACGCACCGCATGTCGCACACCGAGGTGATCAGTATGTTCAGCAGGATGGGCGCGAACGGGCGCCCGGTTGCCATTCTGGCGTAGCGCTTGAGTATTTCTTTGTGGTGGAAATCCATTCAGAGTAAAGAGGGAGTATAGCAATTTTGGCTATAAAAAGGGCTTATTGCAGATGCAACCTGCAATAGTTTCTTACTGATTGCTGGATACGGCCTGGGCTTTCGGCGCGTAATACCCGGGTTTTGCCCGCCACGTGATCTTACCCGCATTCTTCGGAGTGGTGATTTTTACGCTGATTTCACGGTACGTGCCGTCGAGATTCGCGTTTGTCGGCGTGTAGGTAATGGTGTAGTGATTCCGGATATCGTGGGCGATGCGCTTTGTGATGTCCTCGACTTCATCGAGGCTCTTCGGGAAGAACGCCTGGCCGCCGGTGATTTCGGCGAATTTGACCAGGTCGCCCTTGGCTTTCTTGGAAGGCGCATCGTGAAACAGTCCGCCGCGTGTGTCGTCTTCTTCGAGCAGGCCGATCGCGTATAGAGTCACTTTCGACTGGCGCAACGCGTCGATGACTTTGTTGAAGTTGTATTTGCTGACATTATCTTCGCCGTCGGTGATCAGCAGGATGGCCTTCTTGTCTTTCTTGCCGGCCTTGAGATGATCCGACGACAGGTAGATCGCGTCGTACAGCGCGGTCTCCCCGCGCGCATCGATGTTGTCGAGGGCATCGACCAGATCGCCGATACTGCCGGTGAAATCCTGCTCGAGATAGGCGGAGTCGTCGAAATTGACGATGAAGGTCTCGTCGTCCGGATTGCTCTCCCGCACGAAAGCCAAAGCCGCGCTGTTCACACGTTCGCGTTTGTTGCGCATGCTGCCGCTGTTGTCGATGACCAGACCGAGGCTCAGGGGAATGTCTTCGTGGCGGAAGGTTTTGATCGTCTGCTGGACTTTGTCTTCGAAGACCTGGAAGTTTTCCTGTTTCAGGCCGTCGACCGGCCGTCCTTCCTTATCCTGCACGGAAACCGGGAGTTGGACTTCAACGGTCTCGACTTTCAGGCTGAAATCCTTGTCGTTCTGACCTTTCTGCGGCTGCGGTTTATCCTGCGCGGCGAGCGCAAAACTCGACAGACACACAACTGCAATGAAAAGGAATTTACGCATGTCTCCTATTGAAAGACGTTAGTCTTTGGTCGCAGGCGCTGCGTCGGCCATCGCGGCAAAGTAGCCCGACTTGGCCCGCACGTTCAGGTGCTGGATTCCTTTGGGAGGATTCACTTTCACTTTGAGCTTGCGCCACTTCCCGTCCTTCGCTCCATTCGTTGAATGATAGCCGAGTACGTACTGATTTTTCAGCTCGACCGCGATCTTCGTGCAGATATCGTCCAGTTCCTGTACGGAATCCGGGAAGAATGCGCGTCCTCCGGTGAGGTCCGCTAATTCTTCGATCATCGCGCGGCCGCTACGCCCGGCGTTCAACTGTGAATTAAAGTCATCGACGATGCCGATCCCATAGATCTGCACGTCCTGTTCTTTGACGAAGTCTTTGACGTTTTGGAAGGTGTACCGGCTGCGATTGTCCTCGCCGTCGGTAATCAGAAGGAGCGCCTTTTTCGGATTGCTGCCTTCCTTGAGCTTCTCGAGGCCCAGGTAGACCGAATCGTACATGGCCGTCATGCCCTTGGCGTTGGTCATGAGCAGCTTGCTCTGAAGCCTCGTGACGTCTGTCGTGAAATCGGCGACCACTTCGGGCCGATTCGCGAAGGTCACGAGAAAGTACTCATCATCTGGATTGCCGGTTTTCAAAAATGTCGCAGCAGCCTGTGTGGAAGTTCCGATCTTCTCTTTCATGCTGCCGCTGACATCGAAAATGATGCCAACGCTGATCGGTACATCTTCGGCGTTGAAATATTCAACCTTTTGTTCGACTTTGTCTTCCCAGATCTGGAAGTGCTGCGATTCCAATCCGCTGACGTATCTATTGAGTTGATCGGTGACTGTCGCATTGACGAGCACCAGATCGACGTCAACCTTAAGGGTCTGCGAAGGCTTCTTGTCGGCAGCGTTTTGCAGGGAAGCCTGACTCCGAGCCGTTCGTGCGATGATAGCGACGGGGAGCGCTGCAAGCAGGAGCGCCGCCAAAATCAGAGTCCACTTTTTCCGAGTCATTGCCCTATCTCCTGGGGGTGACTGCCGATCCATTCAATAAATTAGCGCCATTATATGAACGTGCTCCGGTTGAATGCAACTTGATCGGTTCACCTTTTTTAAAATCTCCACCAGACCTCCAGAGAACGGCCGGGCGGCGTTAGCCCAGTCATCTAGCCCAATGCCTTGCAAATCTTCTGCCAAAAGATGACCTGCCCTGTCCGGTAGCGTCATGATAGGATGAAGTGCGGTATTTTGATGCAGCTCGATGCCGCCATCGCGATCATCCCGGCAAGGTTCAACTCCACTCGTTTCCCTGGAAAACCCGTAGCCCAAATAGACGGAAAAACGTTGATAGAGCACGTTTACAGGCGAGTCCAGCAGGCTTCGCTGGTGACCCGGATTCTTGTGGCGACGGATGATCAGAGGATTGCCGACGCAGTCGAGCGGTTCGGCGGGACCGTTATTATGACCCGGAATGACCATCCAAGTGGCACAGACCGTTTGGCCGAGGCTGCCGAAACCCTCGATTCCCAGGCGCTAGTGGTGAACGTCCAGGGGGACGAGCCGATGATCGAGCC
The DNA here is from genome assembly GCA_036496425.1 of Terriglobia bacterium. NCBI lineage: Bacteria > Pseudomonadati > Acidobacteriota > Terriglobia > Terriglobia bacterium. Next base: position 10,772 of record DASXLG010000271.1, read on the forward strand.
CTCCGACATCGACCAGGCCATTGCCGCGGCCGCACTCGGAGACGCCGAAATTGTAACCCTGATGACAAAATTGGAGCCTGCCGCAGCCGATGATCCGAACCGGGTCAAGGTCGTAACGGACCGGAATGGAATCGCGCTATATTTTTCCCGCGCGAAAATTCCATCGGGAGGGACCTGTTTTCTCCACCTCGGCCTTTACGTTTACCGGGTGGATTTTCTCAGAAAATTTTCGAAACTCGAGCGCACGCCTCTCGAGATCGCCGAAAGGCTGGAACAGTTGAGGGCGCTGGAGCACGGATATCGGATTCGCGTGGTTGAGGTCGCAAACGAATCGTGGGGCATCGATACGCCTGCCGACCTTGAAAGGTATAAAGAATTAGTTGGGAGCCGGGACTGATAAATGGAAAAGAAATTCATCTTCGTGACGGGCGGAGTGGTTTCATCGCTGGGGAAAGGCCTCGCGTCCGCTTCAATCGGTTGTTTGCTGGAAAGCCGCGGGTTCACGGTCAACCTGCTGAAATTCGACCCTTATTTAAATGTGGATCCGGGCACGATGAGCCCGTACCAGCACGGCGAAGTCTACGTCACCGACGACGGTGCGGAGACCGATCTCGACCTCGGCCACTACGAACGCTATACGCACGCGGAACTGACCCGCAAGAATAACCTCACCACCGGCCGCATCTACGAAACCATCATTCAGAAGGAGCGGCGCGGGGATTATCTGGGGAAGACGGTCCAGGTCATTCCTCACGTGACGAACGAAATCAAAGCTGCCGCTCGTCGTGTGTCGGAGGACGTGGACATCACGATCGTCGAAATCGGCGGCACCGTCGGCGATATCGAATCCCTTCCTTTCCTTGAGGCGATCCGGCAGCTGCGCCAGGAAGTCGGGCGCGAACACTCCTTATTTATCCACCTGACTCTGGTGCCTTTCATTCCTACCGCCGGTGAATTGAAGACCAAGCCGACCCAGCACAGCGTCAAGGAACTGCTTGAAATCGGAATTCAGGCCGACATCCTTTTGTGCCGTACAGACCGGTTCCTGTCGCCGGATATGAAATCCAAGATCGCTCTTTTCTGCAACCTGTCGGAGCACGCCGTCATCACCGCGAAAGATGTCGAAAGTGTTTATGAAGTGCCGCTTGTGCTTGCCGCCGAAGGACTCGACGATGAGATTGTCCGGCAGCTGCACCTTCCGAACTCCGAACGCAGGATGGACGACTGGAAAGCGTTGATCGAACGTGTGCACAATCCGATGGACGAGGTCCATATCGGCGTCGTCGGCAAATACGTCGAACTGGAGGACGCATATAAGAGCCTTCGCGAGGCGCTGATTCACGGCGGGCTGGTTCATAACCTGAGAACACGAATTCATTGGATCGAAGCCGAAAGCCTGGAAGACGGTAAAGAACCCGCCACGCTGCGCCAGTTCGACGGCATCCTGGTTCCCGGAGGTTTCGGCAAGCGGGGCATTCCCGGAATGATTCGCGCCATTCAGTTCGCGCGCGAGGAGAAGGTCCCGTATTTCGGAATTTGTCTCGGCATGCAATGCGCCACGATCGAATATGCGCTCAATGTCTGCGGCTTGAAAGCCGCGAACAGCACCGAATTCGACGCCAACACGCCATACCCGGTTATTTACAAATTGCGCGATCTGCTCGGCATCGATACCATCGGCGGGACCATGCGTCTCGGAGCTTATCCGGCGGACCTGCAGCCCGGTTCGCTCGCGAACCGGATCTACGGATCGGCAGTGATTTCCGAGCGGCATCGCCATCGTTATGAATTCAACCGGCAGTTCGAGAAGGCCCTGACCGATAACGGCCTGATCATTTCGGGAGTCTCGCCCGACAAAAACTTTGTGGAGATTGTGGAGATCGCCGACCATCCGTGGTTCCTCGGATGCCAGTTCCATCCGGAGTTCAAGTCGAAGCCGCTGGCTCCGCATCCGCTCTTCGCATCATTTATTAATGCGTCGTATGAACATCGCCTGAGCCATGCAACAACTTCCGCTGAAGTACGCCGAACTCGGGCGTGAACTATTCCTGATCGCCGGTCCCTGCGTGATCGAGAGCCGTGATCACGCATTCTTCATGGCCTCGGAGCTGAAGAAGATTACTTCCGCGGCCGGCGTTTCCTTTATCTTCAAGGCTTCGTACGACAAGGCGAATCGCAGCTCGATCAAGTCGTTTCGAGGCGCCGGCATGAAGGAAGGCCTGAAGATTCTCGGCGACATTCGCGAGCAGATAAACGTCCCTGTTCTTTCCGATGTACATGAAGCTTCCCACTGCGGGCCGGCCGGCGAAGTTCTGGACGTGCTTCAGATTCCGGCATTTCTATCGCGTCAAACCGATCTGCTTGTGGCGGCGGCGGAAACCGGGAAGATGGTCAACGTTAAAAAGGGACAGTTCCTCGCCCCATGGGAGATGAAGAACGTCGTCGACAAGCTGCGCGAATCCGGGAATTCCCAGGTTCTGCTGACCGAGCGCGGCGCGTCTTTCGGTTATAACAACCTGGTCGTCGATTTCCGCAGTTTTCCTATCATGCAGAGTTTCGGTTGTCCCGTCATTTTCGATGTCACGCACAGCCTGCAGCTGCCGGGCGCTCAAGGCCAGAGTTCCGGCGGCCAGCCTCAGTACATTCCCCACTTCGCTCGCGCCGGCGTGGCCGCCGGCGTGGACGGTCTGTTCATGGAAGTCCACGATGATCCGGCGAAGGCTTTGTCGGACGGCCCCAACGCGTTGCGCTTGTCATTATTGGCGCCGCTTCTCGAAGAAGTGATTAAGATACGGACATGCCTGAAAAAGACATAACGCCGCTGGCGTGGAAAATCGAGCTCGTGTTGATGGACGTCGACGGTGTCCTCACGGACGGCAAACTCCTCCTGGTTCCGATGCCGGACGGCAGCGTCGTTGAAGCAAAAGCATTCAACGTCAATGACGGAGCGGCTCTCGCCATGGCGCGCCGCGCCGGCATGAGGACCGGCATCATTTCCGGCCGCAGTTCGGCCGCGCTGTCACGCCGCGCCGAAGAGTTGAAGGTGGAATTCTTTTATCACGGCCTCGGACGGACCAAGACCTCCGCGATCGAGGAGATTTTCAAGAAAACCAACCTTACGAAAGACCGCGTCTGTTATGTCGGAGATGATGTCCAGGATCTGCCGCTGTTTTCCCGCGTCGGCCTGCCTATTGCCGTCGCCAACGCCTCTCAAGATGTCGCTTCCCGCGCTGCCTACGTCACGCGTGTGCGGGGCGGGGAAGGCGCTATCCGGGAAGTGGTGGAGCTGATCCTGCGCGCTCAAGGTAAGTGGGAAGCCGCATTGAAGGAGTTTGAGGATTAGCCGCAGATGACGCGGATGACGCAGATGGGTGCATAAAAGACCTTGGTGCACCCATCTGCGTCATCCGCGTCATCTGCGGCTAAACTTCGATCTTCGCTTCCATGCTGACCTTCGCATTCAACAGCTTCGAGATCGGGCAGCCGGCCTTGGCATTATCCGCTGCAGTCTGAACCTTGGCGCGATCCGCGCCGGGCGCTTTGATCGTGACTTCCAGATGGCTGGCCGTGACGGAGAACCCGTCACCGACTTTCTCCAGAGTGACCGTTGCCGACGCCGCAATGCTCTGAGCTTTGATGCCGGCGGCATCCAACTGTGCCGAAGTCGCCATTGCGAAGCAGCTCGAATGAGCCGCGGCGATCAACTCCTCAGGATTCGTGCCTTTCTCTTCTTCGAAACGCTTTGAAAACGAGTACGGTGTATTGATCAGTACACCGCTGTCCGTGGATATCGTTCCCTTGCCGTCTTTGAGCCCGCCTTGCCACACCGCAGAAGCTTTTCGTTTCATTTGTCCTCCTCTACGTAAGATACACTTGTACTGTTATGGATACGAAGTTCGTTGCGGTGGGCGCGCTCTCCATATGGAGCGTTGCCGCCGGTTTGATTTATGCACAGCAGGGGCAGGTTCGGCCCGCTCAGGAAAGAACAGCTCGCGAGGTCACCGTCACCGCGATTCCGGATGTTATCGACGCGGACGCCAAGTGGGGACTGGTCTGGCAGGGAACGGACAACGCCGACGGCATTGTCGGAACGAAGGACGGCGGACTGCTCTTCGCCCAGGAACAGCCAAGCACTGTCCGCAAGCTGGATAAGAACGATAAGGATTCGGTTTACGTGGAGAATACGCACGGCGCCGGCGCGCTGGCCATCGATGACAAAGGACGCGTTCTGGCCGTCGAGAGAACCTGCACCGATCCCGGCAGCGGGGGTGCCGCGTGTTCGGAGCCGACGGCGATAGCGGTCATCTACCCGGAAGAGGCCCGCAGAACCATCATCGACAATTTCGAGGGAAAGTCGCTGGGACGCCTCAACGATCTGGTCGTGGACAAGGATGACACAATCTATTTCACATCCGGTACCGCGTACTACGTCACGACACGGGCGAAAAGAAATAAGCTGAAGCTGGTTAAGGGCAAGGAGGAGATCCAGATTAACAGTCTTGGCCCGGACCTGCGTACCAATGGAATCATGCTCAGTCCCGACGAGAGAATACTCTACGTCACGAACGGTCAGACAATCATGCAGTTCGACATCCAGCTGAACGGCTACGTGAATAATCGCCGGCTGTTCGCGAAGCTCCAGGACGACAGTAACGGCGACGGTATGGCCATCGATGAAGCCGGCCGTCTATATGTGACGGCCGGTCCTGGCGTTCAGGTATTCAGTCCTCAAGGTAACTACCTGGGGACGATTCCCACGCCCCGCAACGTCATCAGCGCCGCATTTTCCGGCAAGGAAAAGAGGACGCTATATGTGGTCGGGAGCGGCGCCCTCGGTCCGGACGGCAAGGAGGTCACCACTCCTGAAGGCGTCCGCAACAATGCAAAAACCATCTACAAAATTCAGATGGTGGCCGCCGGCTTTAAGGGCCGCGCGAAGTAGACACACCGTTCAACTACCCCAGGAGAGAACTTCCAGTTTCACGCGCGCCTTGCCGTTCTCGATCACGTCGAGCGCGCGTGCCGCATCACGAGACAGATCGATGATGGCGCCTTCGCGGTGATTTTTTCCATAAGGGCCGCGGTCGAGGATGACGACATTTGTCGAACGGCCGTTCTCAAGATTAGTCACACGAACGACCGTGCCGAAGGGATAGTTCCGGTGCGCGGCTGTTGCCTTCCGATTGTCGAACTTCGTTCCACTCGCGGTCTTTCCGCCCTGAAAAGAATTTGCATAGAACGTCGCTTCCCCAAATTGCGTATCGAGGACTGTTTCTCCTTGGGCTTCGGTTTTCGCTTCGGTACTGCAAGCACATAGCGATAGACCGGCCAAAGCTGCGGCAAGGAAACGGAATCTGGATTCCATCAGACGATCCCCTGCATATCGAAGCTACAATTCAGGTACCAATGGAACTGGATGTTTCTTCCAAGCACGCTGCAGCGGGTCGTTTATTGCTCTTCAGGCCTGACCTGTGTAGCCGTCCTTAGGGATTACGTCGTCCATGGTGGAAGGGCGACGAAAGACCACTCCTTACTGTCAGGACCCGTCCACGTGGTTGAGACGCTGAACAGCGCGATTCCGGGAAGGCGAGTTCCATTGACTTGAAAGCGAGTTCGCGAACCATAGAGTTTGTCGCCGACGATCGGGCTGCCCAGGGCGGACAGCTGAACGCGAATCTGATGTGTTCTTCCCGTTTCCAGATCGATCTCAACGTCGAACGTCTGCGGCGCGGGAACAATGCACGTTCCAGGTGTTACTTTCACCACACGCAACGCACACTCCAGCCAGTTCGGACGATTTTCCGTGCTCACAGTTTTGGAGCTTCGCTCTGTGGGCTCCATATAGTGAATATGCCGACCGACTTCGGGAGCCGAGATCACCAGCGCGCGATACCGCTTCTTCACCTTGCGCTCGAGTAGAAGCCGATTGAACTGCCGCTGGAACTCTTCGGTTTTTGCAAACACGATAAGGCCGCCCACCTCGGTATCCAGACGGTGCGTCACATAGACGGAGCCGCCAAGGGTCAGACGCAGCTGATGAAGGGCGTTCTCCACTTGATTATCCAGCGTCGCGTGCACAGGAATACCGGCGGGCTTATTCATGACGACGAATTCCTTATCGTCATGCACGATCGTCTTCCTCCAGTCGATACCATCCACGGGAAAGCGCTTCGGGTGCAAATGGACTCGGATATATTGCCCCGGAGAAAGGAGCCGATTCGAGTTAATCCGCTGCCGATCCTGGTAGACAGCTCCGAAAGCGATGAGCCGTTCGCATTCCTCGATTGGCAAGCCGAAGTGGTGCGCGAGGCAGTCGATCAGCATTATTTGTTCTTTGGCGACAAAGTGGCGAATCCGGTTTTGTCGGGGGCGTTTTTGAGACATGAACTCAAGATTAAGCCGGCAGCCAGTGTTCGATGAGCCAGTCCAGCGCCACGGGCGTAGCGCGTAACGTGCTGTCGATCGCGTGCACGGCGTATTGTTGTTCGACTGCGGCAACTCCGTAGGCCTTTGCATACAGCACCCATGCCGATAGCTGATAGTGATGCAGCAGACACCCGAAACGGTGTCCCTCGAAGCTTTCAAGGACGTCATAAGCGCCGGTTGTGTCCCGGCAAGCGTGCAGCGCGATCGTGACGTCGAAGAGCAGCCGGCGCAGATCTTCGAATGCGCGCTCCGGGTCGTTCACCACTTCCTCCAGCAACGCGGCAAACTCGGTTTCCGTGGCCCCGCTCTGCTCGGCTGCTTCCCACATCATCGGTACCTGGGTCGCGATGAAGGTGGAGTCGGGCACGTTGCGCAGAAGTCGACCGACAAGGTAAAGATCGAATGCGCTGGCAATGGATTCTGCAAAAAAAAGGGCATCGGCGCACGACTCGACAAGTGGCGGGTTTGCGCCGCCTGCGAGATTCCTGGCGGCAAGGTGGTGCCACGCCATGTGCGCAACCTCATCGGCGTGCACGCTGTTGTCGCAAAGCACGTCCGCCCCTTCGTGACCACTCCAGAACGTGAGGTTCAGGAAAATCGTTCGGTCCCAGCTCATTCCGGTTCCTGCCGTCGGAACACGAAACTGGTGTCGGGAATTGCGCAGGGCTTGCTTGAGTTGTGTATAAACGGCAACGTGAGAGAACGATGTCTCATCGGTGATTGTCAGATCATCAAGGCCGACGTTTCGGAGGCTCATCGAGCGGCATTAGAAACTCAGCTGAACCTGCATCGTCATCTTCCTGTTGTACGTTGCGTTACCTGGGGTGAACGTGCCCTGGAGGCTCAATGGCTTTCCGAAGAAGGAGGACGTGAGGTTCCCGTCCGGTTGCGCGAAATTCGGATGGTTCAACGGATTGATCGCGTAGACACTGAGCGTCATGTGGTACCTCATCGACGATCCAGGGTTGGCAGCCGGCGGAACACCAGCGCCCTGTGCCGGCCCGGGCGTGGAAGCCAGGGCGGCCGCTCCCGCGGATTCGCTCTTGCCGAAATCCCAGGTGCGAGAAAGCCGCAGGCTCATATTGGCATTGCTTGGTCCTCGGCCGTAATTCTTCGGGATGACCGGAGTCCCCGGCGCCGGGGTCAAATTGAAACAACCGAATTGGGCGGTGTACACCAGCGTTGCTCCGGTGCATGAAGCAGCAGGCAGATCCACCAGGGACGGCCGTTGAACTGCGGATCCGTCGCCTGACGGGTCCGGCAATCCCGTTGTGATGTTGTAGGCGCGGCCGCTGTTATAGATAAAGATCGTGTTGGCGATCAGCTTTCCTGGCAGCGGGAACGTCGGTCCAAGCGTGAGCCGATGGCGGATATCGCCGAATGCCGGTCCGTATTCGGCGCGAAGGTTGTAATAGTTCGTAGGCAACGTGTCGAAATCCGCCTTCAGGAAATTGAGGCCGTAATTGGCGAATATCGAGATCTTCTTATAGTTGAATGTGGGGTTGATGTTGAATTGCCGCTGGTCGGCAACCCCGGTGCTTTCCGTCATCATCCTTACCGTCGTGTCTCCATAAGGAAAGGCGTTCGTAACCGGCAGCGGAGCATTCACATCGCGGCTGCGGATGAAATCCAGCCCGTGCAGCATATTGAAGTTCGCGGAGACCTTGAGGTACTTGCCCAGTTGCCGGTCAACCCCGACATTTCCGAAAATGAGCTGCGCGCCTTTGAGATCGGGTGCGAGCAGCTGTAGCGTCTGCGGCTGCAGCGATCCCGCCAGGGAAGCTGCCGAAGGAATATTGGGAAAGAAATTCGGGTCGGTCAGCAGGTACGATTGTTGTGTTGATCCGTTATAGCGGATGGCATTGAGGGTCGTGAAGTCGCCCACTCGATTGAAGAAGCGGCCCGCGCCGATCCGCAGTACGGTTTTTGCCGGAGTCGACCCCTGGCCGTCGATACCCCATGCGACACCAATTCGTGGTCCCCAGTCCGCTTTATCCGCGATGTTTGTCTGCATTTCATACCGCAGGCCGTAGCTCAAGGTCAGGTTCGGGCGGAGCTTCCAGTCATCGTTGAAGAAGGCGCCCATGTCGAATTGCGTCACCCGGGTCAGGGCGGTTCCTGTATTCAAGCTGAACAGCGACGCTCCGCCGCCTGCTTTTTGAATCTGCGATGCGCTGAAACCCTGTTGCTGAAGGAGTAACGTTCGCTGGTAAACATCCAATCCGGTAAGCTGGACCGACGTTCCCGCAATCGGTTGATTGTTGGCGTCGAGCTGTGGGCCGGTCCCGCCGAAGAATGTGAATGTACCCTTGAAATTGTTGTCGGACACGTCGTCGTTGAAGGATTGGCGGAGGCGGGCTCCCCATTTCAGAGTGTGCGTTCCGCGATTCAGCACGGATATGTTCGTGAGCTCGAAACGGTCTGTGGTGTTCCGCGAGTTGCCAATGGTCGCGCTTCCGCTGGTGAAGGCATCCTGGACAGAAATCGCAGGCGCGGTGCCCTGTGTAATCGCGGCGCGTGTGAATCGGGCAAACTGGAAGCGGGTTTCGTTGACGAGCATCGGCGTGACCAGGGCAGTCTCCGTCGCGCTCAAAATGTGGCTGCCAATGGTCTGGTTATAGGCCGTTTCCGGCAGGCTGAACCCGTTCGCCCCTTGATTGTCGAGTTCCTGCGTGGTGTTTTCATACCGGACGGTCAGCGTGTTATTTGCGTTGATCGACCAGTCGAAGCGTGGCACGAAGCTTGTGAAGGTCTGAGGTAACAGGAGCGCCTGATTCACGCTTTGCTGCTGCAGGCTGCTGTTGAGAGTTGTCGCGAGGATGAATGCGTTTTCCGTAATGTTGCGCCGGACGAAGTCGAACGTGAACGACGACTTGTTCTTCTGGATCGGTCCGGAGATATTCCCGTTAAAGAACAGGTTTTTGTAAGGCGGCAGCGATGACGACTGGACATACAGCGGGCTTCGCGTATTGAAGTTCTCGTTATTGAATTGCGTGGAGAACTGTCCGTGCACGGCGTCGCTGCCCGGCTTGGTCAGGATTTCGATGCGGTTGTTGCCGGGCGAATCATATTCCGCCGAATAAGGATTCGAATTGATGCGGATCTCGCGTATGGACGTTTTGGGCGGAATGGTGCCGTTACTGAAGCCATCCGTATAGATCTGGCCGCCCGTCCCCGGACCGACGCCGGGACCGGCAAGGGCCTGCAACTGTTGCGCGAGTTCGTCCGGGTCGTCCGACAGGCCTTCCAGTTCCGATTTGTCCAGCACGGTCGCCGATGCGTTTGAATCCGGGTCGAGGCTGACCGTGGCGGCCTGCTCTTCGACCGTGACTTCCTGCGCTTGAATCGCGAGACCCAACTGAAAATCCAGGGCCGCCGGGGCGCTGAGATTCACCGCCTGCCTTTGCTCGGATTTGAAATCCGGCGCGCTCACTTGAATGTCGTAGTTCCCGGGCTGGACGCTTGTGAATACGTACTCGCCGTTCGCGTTCGACGTCTGTGTCTGTTGCTGGCCGGACGCGGCGCGCAACTGAATTGTCGCGCCGGGTATGCGGCCGCCGGACGGATCTGTAACAACGCCTTTAAGAGCAGGTTGTGGATTGTTTTGCGCGAATGCCGCAAAACACAGACAGAGGGTCAGGGCAGAAAAAATGACGATTCTATAGACGCTCCTCATCGAGACCCTTTCTATGAAGTTCTATTTAGTTTCGGATTACTGCAATCCCAGGACGCTGAGGCCGCCGCCGTCGCCGCTGCCGAAGACGAGCGCGCCGCCGCGGCCTGAAGGGGCACTGGCCATGCGGATCAGGAGATCGGCGTTGGTGACGACGGTAATTCCGGTCACCTTATCGGGCTGCGACCCTTTTGTACTGGATACGACGATGGATGTGCCGGGTTTAATGTCTTCGATTTTGCCGGCGGGCAGCTTGTCGACGATTTGCGCGACGTTGCCTCCTGCGGGAGCGGTACCGCGGCCCTCTGCGGGCGCCAACGGCATCTGCTTAATGGTGGTGTCCGGCGTGAGCTTGATGATGACCGTTTTCCCGCTGCCGAGTTCCTTCAGAGTCACCTCTTTAACAGAAACATCAACCGATACCACCGACCCCGCCTGCGTAAGAAAAGTCCCGAACAGAATCTCCTCCGCGTCGACTTTCAGTCCATCAGGACTCTTTTGCCCCCGCGCACGAATTTGATCGCCGGCGCTGATCTCGTCCAATTTGCTGATCTTCGCGTCGGCGAATTTGACCGAATCCGGAGAGTACCGGCGAAACTTTGTCTTGGCCGAAACGGTGATTGCGGGTTGCACATCGCCGGCAGGACTCTTGGATTTCTGAAGCAGGATTTGATCTCCCGTCTTTGAAGCCACCACGCCGCTGATGCCGCGTGTGACCCAATCCTGCCGGTCCGCATCGTCGCGCCGGGCAATATCACTTGCGGAAATGACGACCACGCGGAGCGCGTCAGCACCGTTTGATGCCACAGTCACCAGAACACGGTCTCCTGCCGCAATTTCAGCCTGTTGAATCGCGACGGCGTTAGCCAGATTGGTCTGTCCGGGCGCAATTCGTTGAACAACTGTATTTCCGAGAAGTTTTACCGGAACCGGCACGCCATTGTCGGGCCTTACCTCGAGGGTTTTGGCATCCTTATTGAAGGATGTGACTGTTCCAAGAACAGACTTCGATGTGGATGTTTGGGCGCCGGCAGAAAGATAGCTAAGGAAAATCAGAATTAATGCTGCGAGGGAAGCATTTCGCATGTAGCTCTCCACGACTTAATACGAACCGTAAACGTCAGAATTTCAAGGCTGATCCCCAAATGCCTCGTTGTATAGACGTAGAATCTAAAAGGAAGGTTCCAGAATTTCTGCGAACAGGACAAGCGAACTTATTTCGGCATGTCATTCCTTGACTTCATCTTTGGCCGGCCGCTTGCATTGGATGAAAGCGAACAGCAACGTAATCGAAGCGTACGGGGTGTTTCCGTCTTTGGCCTCGATGCATTCGGCTGCTTACGGACCTGAAGCGGCTCTGACCATCCTGATACCGGCTGGACTTGCAGGCCTGCCGCACATCCTGCCGATCAGCCTCGCTATTATTACACTTCTGACGATTGTTTACTTCAGTTATCGCCAAACCATCGGCGCATATCCTGAGGGATGCGGGTCTCGAAAGGCGACCGGCGCATCGTCACCATCAATGTTCCATGGTATCTCCGGTAGAGGACCCGATTTTTCGATGTATCCTAACCGGATCAAGATAAAGGGGCGGAGAAAATGAAGAAGCAATCCACAATGCGTTATGTTGCCGCCGTCCTCGTGGTGACGGGTTTGACCGTTTCTCTTATGGCTCAGGAGCGCGACCGCGTGAAAATTCCGGACAAGTTTAAATGGAATCTGGCCGACATTTATCCCAATGAAGCGGCGTGGCGGGCGGCCAGAGAAAAGCTTGCAAAGGATCTGCCGCAGATGCAGGCCTACAAGGGAAAGCTGGGTTCGTCTGCAACCGTACTGGCGGACGCCCTCGAAAAATCTTCGGTCCAGGACAAGGAATTGTCGCGTCTGTATGCATATGCGTCGATGCTTTCGGACCAGGACACGCGGGACGCCACGCATCTCGGGATGAAACAGGAGATGACCCAGCTTGCGGCCGCCGCGGGCGCGGAAACCGCCTACATCGAGCCGGAGATTCTTCATTTCGACAAAGGCAAAGTCGAACAGTTCATTGCCGCCGAACCGCGGCTCAAAGTCTTCCGGTTCTATCTTGAAGACACCGCGCGTCGCGCTTCGCACACGTTGACCGAAGGTGAGGAAAAGCTCCTGGCGGACGCCGGCCCGATGGCGAGCGCGTCTTCGAATGTGTACAACGTTTTTTCGAATGCGGATTTTCCTTTTCCCACGGTCACATTGAGCGACGGCAAAGACGTGCGTCTGGATCAGTCCGCCTTCGCCGATCTGCGCGCGCTTCCGAATCGTTCCGATCGCGAGAAAGTCATGTCCGCTTACTTTGGCGCCCTCGGCAAATACTCCGGGACGTTCGGAACAACCACGAATGGCGAAGTTCAGAAGGTCGCTTTCATGGCGAAGGCCCGCAAGTACGAATCGGCGCTGCAGTATTCGCTGGATGGACCGAATGTCCCTGTCGGCGTTTACCACCGCTTGATTGACGGGGTCAACAAGAACCTCCCCGCGTTTCATCGCTATCTGAAATTGCGTAAACGCATGCTGGGCGTGGATCAGCTTCATTATTACGACCTCTATGCGCCGCTTGTCGGCTCGGTGAATCTCACGTACACACCGGAAGCTGCGCAGAAGCTTGTCCTCGAGGCCGTGGCGCCGCTCGGAAAGGAATACACAAGCACCGTGCAGCGCGCGTATGACAACCGGTGGATCGACCTTTTCCCCAACGACGGCAAGCGCGCCGGGGCGTACTCCAATGGAGGCGCCTATGACGTTCATCCCTACATGCTGATCAACTACAACGGCAAGTATGCGGATGTCAGCACGCTGGCCCACGAGATGGGGCACACGATGCAAAGCTACTTCTCGAACAGGAATCAGCCTTACCCGCTTGCGAACTACCCCATCTTCGTTGCGGAAGTGGCGTCGACGTTCAATGAAACGCTGCTGATCAATCACGTCCTCAAGACCGTGAAGGATGATGACACCCGTCTCGCATTGCTCGGCAATTACCTTGAAAACATCAAAGGCACCGTATTTCGCCAGGCGCAATTTGCGGAGTTCGAGTTGGCAATGCACGAAATGGCGGCCAAGGGTCAGGCGATCACGGGACAGGCGCTGTCAAAGCTCTATCTGGACATCACGAAGAAGTATTACGGCCATGATCAGGGCGTCTGCGTGGTCGACGACTACATCGCGAACGAGTGGAGCTATATTCCGCACTTTTACCGGGACTTCTATGTGTACCAGTATGCGACGTCGTTTACCGCCTCGATGGCGCTGGCCGAAAAAGTCCAGAGCGGCGACCCCGCAGCGCTCAAACGCTATCTGGCATTCCTTTCGGCCGGCGGCTCAAAGTATCCGATCGACCTGTTGAAGGACGCCGGTGTCGACATGACAACGGATGAACCGCTGGACCTTACCGTGAAGGCGATGAACCGCGTCATGGACGAGATGGATGCCATCCTGGCTCGCCGGAGATAAGCCGGGCATCATGTTTCGACAAGCGCACGACTTTTTATGCAAAGCCCTGTAGCATTGAAGGCGATGATGTCGAAAGTGATATGGCCTTTGGCGGCCGTCGTCCTGGCCGCGGTCCTGCTTGGAGTGATTGTTCATTCTCCGCCGGCCCGCGCGTGGACTCTGCCTGAACGGTTGGCGGACCAGGAATTCTGGAAGCTGGTGACCGATTCATCCGAGCCCGGCGGGTATTTCCGCAACTCCGACATCACGAATCTCACCTCGAACGAGATGTTGTATGAACACGTGCTGAGCGATCTCCTGAAGCGCGTCAAGCCGGGAGGCGCATATCTCGGCGTCGGTCCGGAGCAGAATTACACGTACATTGCAGCGCTCAAGCCGCGAATCGCGATCATCTTCGATATCCGCCGCGGCAATCTCGATATGCAGCTGATGTACAAAGCGCTCTTCGAGTTGTCGAAGGATCGCGCGGACTTCGTTGCAATGCTGTTTTCAAAGCAGCGTCCGTCCGGCCTCACACCCTCGGTGTCGGCCACCCAGTTGTTCGATGCCTTTGACCGCGTGCCGGCAGTGAATGAAACGGCATTCTCCAGGAATCTGGCCGCTGTTGAGGACCGCTTGACGAAGACACACGCTCTTCCTCTGCTGCGGCGTGACCTGGATGGAATCGCCGAGATCTACCGGAACTTTTATGAAGCCGGCTTTGCAGTGCGTCCGTCACCGTCGTATGACGACCTCATGACGGCCACGGATGAGCGTGGCGCCGAACGAAGCTACCTCGCTACGGAAGAGAATTACCGGTTTATGAAGGACCTCGAATCGAGGAATCTCGTCGTGCCTGTGGTCGGCGACTTCGGCGGCCCGATGGCCATTCGAACGGTCGCGAAATATCTCAAAGCGAACGGCGCAACCGTCGCCGCCTTCTACCTTTCCAATGTCGAACAATACCTCCGTCAGGACGGGAAGTGGGACGCGTTCTGCCGCAATATCGCCGCTCTTCCGCTGGACAGTTCCAGCACGTTCATCCGTTCCGAATCCGGCTTCGCCGGCAGTTTCCGCCGCGTCGGCCCGGGTTTCGTATCGAGCCTCGGCCAGATCACCAGCGATATCAAGCCCTGCGCCGGAAGATAAGAATATTGGATCATTGCATCATCGCAGGTTTCTTCAATGCTTCATTCAACTTACGTTTTTCAGATCAAGGCACGTAGGGCGGCGGCGTGATGATAAACGTTCCATCCCCCACGATCAGTCCCGGAGCCTGGTTGTTGTCCTGGCAGACGAATTCGAAGCTTTCCACTCCGGTGGCCCACCGCATGTAGAAACCGCTGCTCCACGGAGCCGTATATGCGCCCGGGTCGTCGATCGTCATTTCATATTTGATCTGATTGAAATCGGTGCGCGTGAATTTCTCGATGGTGTGGAGCTTATCTGTCGTGGGGACTCCCAGATTGTCGATCCAGACCCGTTCGCCGAACCCGACAGTGTCGACCACCAGGGTGTCGCCTTCCCAATGCCCGATGGAGTGGCCACGGTCTGAGGGCTCCAGATTGGCCGGATGTGGGCGGCCATCCATATAAACGGTTCTAAAGCTGTGCGCTCCGCCCGTTTCAAAAATGTAGAACCGTTTGTGTTCCCGATCGTCGACCAGCTGCGTGCCGTATGCCGTTGCGACTTCGCGAGCCCCGGCCGAAGGCTTGCACCGCACGTAAGGTTCGTTTCGTATCTGTACGCGGTAAGCAAAAAGCGCACGGGCCCAGGGCTGGAAGGGTATCTGGCTGAGTTTTGGTTTCGATGCCAGGAACGGATCGGTGGGTTCCCGGGTATCGGCGGCAAAAAGTCCAAAGTCCGAGGCAACGTCGGGTCTTGCCAGCGGGATTTGCGTCGGTCCGATATCCCACAGCCCGCGCGGTTGTCCTTCAACCTGGCCCAGATTGATCTGCCCGTCCGGCCAGCGCGGAGCCGGCCGCGGGGGTGCCTGTTGTTGTCCGCGTCCCTGACCTCCCTGACCGCGGCCGCCACCCCCTCGACCACCTCCCTGACCTTGTCCGAACGAAGGTGACGTCATGGCCAGTGAAAAGATCAGAATGAGTCCTGCTAGTCGTATATGTCTCATTTATTTATCTCCTGGGCCTACGGCCGGTTGTCCTGACAATAAGATACCGGCAGATCTTCGGGAACCCACTGCAACGTCCAGCCGGTCGACCACGTCCGCGTGTAGGCGCCGGGATCGTCGATGGTGACTTCGTATTTAAGAGTGTTCATATCCGTGCGGGTGAAGCGCTCGATCAGATGAAGCTGTTCGGTATGCGGCAGGCCGCCGTTGCTGAACCAGAATTTTTCATTGAATCCTTTGGAGTCGACGACGAGCGTGTCGCCTTCCCAGCGGCCCCGCGCGTTTCCATAATAGAGAGGATTCGTATCGTTGCCCGACAGTTCGCCCGTCTGGGGCCGTCCGTCGGTATAGATGAAATGCCAGTCATGATTGCCGCCGGAGGCCATCACATAGATCCGGCCGAAGGTCTTGTCTTCCAGAAACTGATTTCCATGTGGCATTTGAAACTGCCGGACTGCGCCAGGCGGCTTGCAATACAGATATTCGGGATCGTCTTTGAGATCATTCCGCTGGCGGTATTCATAAAGGTCCAGCGCCCAGCGCTGGAACGGCGCGACCTTGGCCGCGTCCTTGATGTTTTTGAGCAGGCCGCTGGAATCCATTTCGACGTTGACGCCAGTCTCCACCAGGGCTGTCGAACTGGGTCTTGCCCAATATCCGGTTTCGCCGGGCGCGGCTCCCAGCCGCGGTTTGCCGTCGGGCCAGCGGGGAGCCGGTCTGGCCGTTTGGCGATTGACCGCCGGCTTTAACGCCGCAAGCGCTTCCGCGGACATGGCGAGGACCTTCTTACCGCCGGAAGTGATCGTGTTTCCCCATGCCTGGAGGCTGCCGTCCCGGGCTCGCATCCCTTGTACGCTGATCGCGTCTCCCGGTTTGAGCGTGTTTCGGTTCCAACCACTGCGCTCCAGATCCAGCGGGCTTTCCAGTTCGACAGCCCAGTTTGCCGATTGCGCTCCGCTCGAGACATTCATCAGCACATGAACGTGTGGGTCAACCCAATCCACACGCGTCACTTGCCCATTGAGAGTGACTGTCTTACCGGGGTCGAATTTCGCTGAAATCGGGCGCTGCTGCGCCAGCAGGGGGGTTGCAACCAGGGTGCACACCACAAGGGTGGCCAGACAGCCGCCGGACATTCGTAACATTCAAATTCCTCCACACATTGCATGACCGCATCTACAACAAATTTCGGGGAGAAGGATATAGCATCTTTTCCGCAAGCGAAATGGGTTGAATACATTTCCTTGCGTAGCTTATGGTAGCCGCTTGTGAAAACTTTCGCGCACTACGAACTCATCGATACCATCGGCCGCGGCGGTATGGGAGTCGTCTATAAGGCGCGCGACACGAAACTCGGCCGTTTTGTGGCTCTCAAGTTTCTACCCGAGGACCGGGCCACCGACAAGCGGCTGATCGCCCGATTCCGCCGCGAAGCGCGGGCCGCTTCCGCGTTGAATCATCCGAACATCTGTACGATCTATGATATCGATGACGCCGCCGGTCAGACGTTCATCGTTATGGAGTTGCTGAACGGCGTTTCTCTCCGGGACTTTATTCACGGCCAGCCTCTTGCCATCGACGCAGCCATATCCATTGCGATCGAAATTACGGATGCTCTTGAAGCGTCACATGCCGGCGGTATCGTTCATCGGGATATCAAACCTTCGAATGTGTTTGTTTGCGCCAACAACCGGATCAAGGTTCTTGATTTCGGACTCGCGCTGCAGACCGAGCCTGTCGATGTGCCGGGTGAGATCGGCCGCACCATTGATGCTCACGAGCTGACGGTCTCGGGCACCGCCATCGGTACCATCGCATATATGGCGCCCGAACAGGCCCGCTGCGAAGAGGTGGATGGGCGCGCCGACCTCTTCTCCTTTGGAGCGGTGCTGTACGAAATGCTGACGGGGCGGCCGGCATTTGCCTCCAGTTCGATCGCGCTTACGTTTCAGGCGATATTGAGCGGAAATCCGAGGCCTCCTTCTGAAATCAATCCCGCTGTCACTCCGAACCTCGAACGGATTGTCCATCGTCTGCTCGAGAAGGATCGCGAGCGCCGTTATTCGTCGGTCGGCCAGCTCAAAAGCGACCTGGAGCGGCTTCGCATTGGACAACCGCCGGTTCAGGCCGGCCCTGCGCCGCGCCTGCGGCGGTCATGGATGTTGGCGAGTGCGGCCGTTCTCCTGTCCGGCGTGGTCGTCTGGCTGGGTTTTCACAGCAATCCGCCGAAGCCCGCATCGGATGAATCGGTATTCACTCACTTCACCAGCCAGCCCGGTCCCGAACTGTTTCCAAGCTTTTCTCCGGACGGCAAAATAGTGGCATATGCCGGCAGGTCGTCTGGAAACTGGGATATCTACATTCAAAGGGTTGGCGGGCACAATCCGATCAATCTCACGCTGGACTCTGCGGCTGACGATACGCAGCCGGCGTTCTCACCGGCCGGAGAGTGGATCGCCTTCCGTTCGGAACGTGATGGAGGCGGCATTTTCATCATGGGAGCCACCGGCGAGTCCGTTCGGAGAGTGTCCGATTTTGGTTTCAATCCGGCGTGGTCGCCGGACGGCAAGCAGCTGGTTTTTGCGGAAGAGACTGTGGAAGATAGTCCGCAATACAGGTATACGAACAGCAGTTTGTGGACAGTTGCCGTCGCGACGGAAGAAAAGAAAAAGCTATTCCCCGGCGATGCCGTCCAGCCGCAGTGGTCCCCTCACGGCGATCGGATCGTGTACTGGGCGAGAAACGCAGGCCAACGGGACATCTGGACCATTCGAGCCGATGGAACCAATCCCGTAGCCTTGACGAACGATAAGTCATTGGACTGGAGCCCGGTGTGGGCCGCCGACGGACAGGCTGTGTATTTCTCCAGTGATCGCGGCGGAGCGACGGACCTCTGGCGAATGCCCGTCGAAGAGAAGACCGGCCGCAGCATTGGGGCTCCGCAGGCTGTCACAAAAGGAGGCACAGCGCAGCGGCTGCACCCGACAATCAGTACTGACGGGAAAAATATCGCCTACGTCGAGGAAACCGTTACAGAGAACATTTTCCAGGTCGCCTTTGATCCCGTCTCCGGCCGAACAGCCGGACCTCCAAAAGCGGTCACCACTGGAGCACGTACTGTAAGCGCTCCCGATGTGGCGCGGGACGGAAAGCATATTGCGTTTCAGTCTCTCGGCAAGAAGATGGACATTTACGTGGCGGGCATCGATGGCACGGGTGAGAGGCAACTGACCGACGATGAGTTTCAGGATCGTATTCCACGCTGGGCGCCCGGCGGGAAGCAGATCGCTTTCTACAGCAATCGCACCGGCCACTTTCAAATCTGGTCGATCAACGCGGACGGCAGCGGCTTGCGCCAGCTTTCCGACGACGGATCGAGCGGCGTCCTTCGCGCCGTCTGGGCTCCCGATGGCAATCACCTTGCGGCCCGTCATGAGGACGGAACAACATTCATCCTCAGCCTGCTTTCAGGAGAATCGATGCGTTCGATTCCATCGCCTCCGAATGCATCCGAGATCTTCGATGTCTGGAACTGGTCGCCCGACGGCAATTGGCTTGCGGGTCATCGAAACTCCCGCGCGACGGGACAATCGGTGGGACTCGCTCTCTACTCCCTGCAAACCGGAATGTTTCAGACTTTGGCCGGCCTCGGAAGCTTTCCTGTCTGGTTGAAGGACAACCGCCGGCTCCTCTTCACAGACAGGAGCAAAATTTACAGCGTCGACCGTCAGTCCCTCAAAATATCCGAGGTTCTTGATGTCAAACCGAACCTGATTGCCAGCCTGGGACAGTTGCCGGACGATAACAAAATCGTCGTTTTCAGCGAAGAACAGCGGGAAGCGGATATCTGGCTTCTGACCCGCGGCACGTCGAAGTGATTGACCGGCTGCGGCGCATAGCGTAGTATCCGGGCCTCACTGCAGTACCGTTACACACATACTCAATCGTGCAGGAGGTTGCGATGTCGACACAAGAGAACCCGGTACCTTTAAATCTTGCGCACCTGTTGGTCGAACTTTCACAAAATATCGAGAAGCGGGAACAGTTCCGCCGGAATCCGTCTCCATTTCTTGCAAACAATGAATTCAATCCGAAAGAGATTGAGGCGCTTCTGAGCAGGGATTCACAGGCAGTAAGGCAGGCATTTGGCCTCAGCCTCGGGCATGCCGGATTGGATGCCCACGAAGATTTCATCCGCGAGATCGTGCGCGACGAAATCAAGAAGGCCAAGAAAAAGAAGCCGTCCAAGAAGAAAGACAAAGCGGAAAAGAAGAAGAAAAAGAAGTAGCCGGCGGAGTGAAAAAGGGAAGTTTGACGGTTGTAGGCACCGGCTATCAGGTCGCCGCTCAGATGACGCCCGAAGCGGTCGATCACTGCCGGAAAGCAGACAAGCTTTTTTACGTGGTGGATGCGGTGACGGAGGTGTGGCTGACACAGCTCAATCCGTCCGCCGAATCCCTCGCAATTTGCTACGCGCCGGGAAAACCTCGTTTCGTTACATACGGCGAAATGGTCGAACGCATCCTCAGCGCGGTCCGCGCTGGGGATCGGGTTTGCTTCGCACTGTACGGGCATCCCGGCGTGTTCGTCCATGCGTCTCACGAATCCATCAAGCGCGCCCGGCTCGAGGGCTTCGAAGCGAGCATGCTGCCTGGAATTTCCGCCGAAGACTGTTTAATCGCGGATCTCGGTTTCGATCCCGCCAAAGGCTGCCAGAGCTTCGAGGCCAGCCGCTTCATCGTCCGGAGGCGCGCTCCAGACACGACTGTGCCGCTCCTTCTCTGGCAGATCGCGCTCGTGGGTACCATGGATTTCGACCCGAAGGGGCCGCCGGCGAATGAAGCCGGCCTCAAGCTGCTGACGAAGACGTTGCTCAAAAGCTATCCCCGGCGCCATGAAGTCACGGTGTATGAGGCGTCGCCGTTTCCGGTTTGCGATCCCATGATTGACCGCCGTCCGCTCTGCGACCTGCCCCACGCCCGGGTGACGACATCTTCAACGCTTTTCGTGCCGCCCGCGGAAGAGGCGCCCGTCAATCACCGCATCATGCGGATGCTGCTCGGGTTCAACGGTTCGAGGGGCAGGTTGTAGCCGGCTTTATGGGCAGGCCATTCCCCGCCTTTCCAAGGCGGGGTGGCTGAGCCATCAATAAAATGGTCCCGTTCCTGAGCGGCGCAGACGGGGCGGTTAGTAATTTCCATCAACAAAGAACTGTTTTGGTGTTTGAACGCGGGGATGTGCGCGTCGTCAAAAACAGTTACAATCTCCTCATTGCCATGATATCCCGTAAAATCTTCCTCGTTGGGTTTGGATCGCTTGCCTTGCTTGTGGGCTCACTGCTGGCGCAGCAAAAGACGCCGCCACTGACCCCGGATATTCCGCAAAAGTTCGACGTGCCTTCCGGCGCCTACGACTACGTCAAACGCGATGTCATGATTCCGATGCGAGACGGCGTAAAACTCCACACCGTCATTATCGTGCCGAAAAGCGCCCAACGGTCGCCGATCCTTCTCACACGCACGCCGTACAATGCCTCGGCTCGCTCGTCGCGCAACGATTCGCCGCATGTTGTCGCCGCTCTCCCCCTCTTCGATGAGTTATTCGTTGCCGATGGTTACATTCGTGTATACCAGGACGTCCGTGGCAAGTACGGCTCCGAAGGCGAGTATGTGATGACACGTCCGCTGCGCGGCCCGTTGAACAAAAGCAGCGTCGATCATTCCACCGACGCGTACGACACCATCGACTGGCTGGTGAAGAATGTTCCCGAATCGAACGGCCGCGTCGGCATGGTGGGCAGTTCTTATGAAGGGTTTACCGTTGTCATGGCCCTGGTAAATCCGCATCCCGCTCTCAAAGCGGCCGTACCCGAGAGTCCCATGGTCGACGGCTGGATGGGCGACGACTGGTTCCATTACGGCGCGTTCCGCCAGATCAACCTCGATTATTTCAGCGAGCAAACCAGCGTCAAAGGCGAAGGCGCCTCCGTCGTGCGCGAGGGCTATGACGATTACGCAAACTTCCTGCGCGCAGGCTCGGTTGGAAACTGGGCGAAAGCCGCCGGTTTCGACCAACTCCCCTGGTGGCACAAGGTGGGGGAGCATCCGGCCTACGATGAGTTCTGGCAGGATCAGGCGCTCGATAAGATCATGGCCGCGCAGCCGTTGACTGTCCCGACGATCTGGCTGCAGGGGCTTTGGGACCAGGAAGACATGTGGGGCGCTATCCACAGCTATCTCGCGGTTGAGCCGAAAGACACGAACAACGACAAAAACTTCCTGATCATGGGGCCGTGGTATCACAGCCAGATCAATAGAGACGGCTTTTCGCTCGGCCCGTTCCGGTGGAATGGCGACACCACGCTGGAAGTCCGCCGCGACATCCTGAAGCCGTTTTTCGACCAGTATCTGAAGGACGGGACGCCAAAAGCCAACACGCCGCCGGTTCTGATCTATAACACAGCTGAAAACCATTGGGATCGATTCAGTTCGTGGCCCAGGTCCTGTGCATCGGGCTGCGGATGGAAAGCGAAAGCGCTGTACTTCACGACAAACTTCGGGTTGTCGTTCACCGCGCCGGCCGCCTCCCAGCCGGGCACGGCGTACGATGAGTACGTTTCCGATCCCGCGAAACCCGTTCCTTACCAGCCGCGTCCTGTCCGGTTTGCCGATACCGACGCCTGGAGACGCTGGCTTGTCGCCGACCAGCGCGCATTTGTGGATCGTCCGGACGTCCTGAGTTACGTGACTCCTCCGCTGACCGAAACCGTCCGCCTCGGTGGCGCTCCGATCGTGCATCTCGTCGCATCCACAACAGGAACCGATAGCGATTGGATCGTAAAACTGATCGACGTCTATCCGGACGAAGTGCCCAGCCAGCCCGAACTGGGCGGCTATGAACTGAGCATCGCGATGGATATCTTTCGCGGCCGCTATCGCGAAAGCTTCGAGCTTGCTCAAGCCATCACGCCGAACAAAGCGCTGCCGTTCACGTTTGCCTTGCCGACTGTAAATCATGAGTTCAAGCCGGGCCACCGCATCATGGTTCAGGTGCAATCGGCGTGGTTCCCGCTCTATGACCGGAATCCGCAGACATTCGTGCCGAATATCTTCTTCACGAAGCCTTCTGACTACATCAAGGCAACTCAGCGGATCTATCACGCCGCCGGCCAGAGCAGTTATATCGACCTTCCGGTCGTGCCGTAACCTCATGGCCAACGATTATCAGGAACTGAAGGACAGCCTGGTCAAGCTCTCCGACGAGCAATTGATCGAGATCGCGCTTTCTACGGAGGGCGAATACCGCCAGGACGCTCTGGAGATTGCCAGGAACGAACTCAAATGGCGAAGTGTTGAAATTCCGAAACCGGAGGAAGACGAATCGGCGGTCGAGCCTGTGTCGACCGATCCGACTCGCATTGTCCGCCCGGCGATTCCGGATCAGGGCTGTCCTTTTTGCGGCGGACGGTTCCGCCCAGGGACGCTCGTGGCGGAGAAGGAACTCACCATCATCTTTTCGGACAATCAGGAAGAACGCTTCGTCAGGGTCAATGTTTGCACGCAGTGCGGGCAACTATCGCTGGCCGTCGATCTGGAGACAGTTGTGGAACCATAAGGGGGAGGACCACAAAGATATATTGGAAGTTGCAACATTAGAGGTTTCTGCATTTAACATTTGAAATGCAGAAACCTCTAATGTTGCAACTTCCAATATTTTCTTTTCTGCTTCTTGTGGTTCCTCCCCTTTGTTGCTGGCGTAGTAGAATCTCGTCATGCGCAACCTGATGGCGCCTTTGATTCTGATCGTCGCGACCCTGTCCGTTGTCCAGGCGCAGTCTCCTTCGACGGCGCTGCACGACGCGTTTGATGCCAAACAGGCGTATGCCTACACGGCGCAAGTGGCCGGCTTCGGCGAGCGGTGGCCCGGCCTGCCCGCCCACGCCAAGACGGAAAGCCTCATCCATCAGGTCCTCCAGAAAGACGGCGCGCAGATCGAAGGCGATGATTTCACCGCCTCGACGCCGCTCGGCCGCCAGCCGGTTCATAACATCATCGGCAAGTTCAACGTCAGTGCTGATTCCCGGCAGCCGATTTTCATTCTCGCCGGCCATTACGATACCCTGCACAAACAGGGTTTCATCGGCGCCAATGACGGCGGTTCGAGTACGGCGATTCTGCTTGCCTTCGCGGACGCGCTTGCGCATCACAAGACGAAGATGCAGATCTGGCTGGTCTTCACCGACCTGGAGGAAGGGACTTTCGTCGATAACGACGGGCTTTACGGCAGCCGGCATCTGGCGATGAAACTCAAGGCAAACGGTATGGTGCCGCGGATCAAAGGCTTTTTCCTCCTCGACATGATCGGCGATAAAGATCTGGGCGTGGCCCGCGAGACCCAGTCCTCGCCCGAATTGCAGGACGTCATCGCCGCGGCCGCCAAGTCGCTCGGCTATGGACGGTACTTTTTTCAATACGATTCGACCATTACCGACGACCACGTCGAGTTTCTGAATGTCGGTATTCCTGCTGTGGATGTCGTTGACGCGGAATTCGGCCGGATGGGTCCCAAGTTCGACGGAATGGGCGAATTTCACCATGGCAACACCGACACCATGGACAAAGTATCGGCCGCCAGCCTCGGGATCGTCGGCCGCACCATTCTTCTGACGATCGAATTGCTCGACCGCTAAGACCTCCCCGCTGCATCAATCGCTACCTATCGCAAAGAGGAGCAGGGCGTGCATACCACCCTGTGGCGGTCGACGTGCAGCACACAATTGGGAGTGTCTTATGAGAGTTTTGATCGGTTATGACGGTTCCCAGTTTGCAGAAGCTGCAATTGCCGACCTGCCTTATGCCGGCTTACCCGAGAACACGGAGGCACGGATCTTTCACGCCGTCGAACGGCCGATTGATGGAGCGGCGGAATCCATGTCGGAAGACGCCTGCACCCGGCTGCGGCAGCAGTTTCGCTCCTGGAATGTGCAGATTGAGACTGCTACCGGAAACCCGTCCGACATGATCATCAGACGCGCAAGGGAATGGTATGCCGATCTGATTGTGATTGGTACACATGGGCGGTCCGGCCTGGGCCGGGTTCTTCTTGGGAGCGTATCCGCAGTCGTGGCGAGGGAAGCCAGCTGCTCCGTTCGAATCGTGAGGAAACGCGAGCGCCCGCGTGAAAACACGCTGCACCTCCTCATCGGTCATGATGGTTCGCCCGAAGCGGACCGTGTTGTCGATGCGGTCTGCCGCCGGCGCTGGCCCGCCACAGCCGAAGTGAAAGTAGTCAGCGTGATTGAAGCGCTGGTGACTACACGTGCGGACGAGATGGCGGGCATCGCCGATACCGTCCACAATATCAATACCGAGGAGCATCGATGGCTCAGCTATCTCGCGGCTGAAGCCGAAGGGAAATGCGCCCGGGCCGGGCTTGCCGCTTCATCCGTGGTGATTGACGGGCATCCCAAAGACACGCTAGTCCATGAAGCGCAGCTTTGGAACGCGGACACCGTTTTCCTCGGTGCGCGCGGCCTCGGACTGGTGGAGCGCCTTTTTCTTGGCAGTGTTTCAACCTCGGTTGCCGCTCACGCACCGTGCACGGTCGAGTTGGTCAGATAACCAATGATGAATGACGGAAAGACCGAAGAGGCGGAACGCTCTCTCAACGGGCAGGAGCTGCAAGGCCGGCGTGTGCAGGTCGCGCGCATCCTGGCGCGCACGGCCTGACAGGCTTCAGGGCCTTTCGTAGTACACGCTATCGACGGGCAGTTTCTCCGTTCGATAGTCCTGCTGTTTGAATGGATAGGAAGGCCGCGGTTTGGAATTGATGAACGCAGCGACTTGCTGTGCTTCTTCATCCGACAGCTTCCCTGGATCGAGATAGGGCATCGAATATCGAATGATGCCCGCCAGCGTATAAACGCGCGCCGCGCCGGCCCCGTCGTTCCAGGAGTCCGGCCCCCACAGGGGCCCGGCTTTCTTGTCGCCGATGGCGACGCCCTGGCCGTTTTCACCGTGACAATTCGTGCAGTGTTCCATAAAGAGCGCTTCGCCCCTATGTATATCCAGCTTTGCGACGGGGATCAGGTGCGATGAGGCAATTGTGTTTTGACCACGCCATGCCGGGTTCTTTCCGATTTCGAAACCGCGTGCCAGCCAGGTTAAATAGGCCTGGACCGCCAGGACTTCCTTCGACGTGGTCGCGGGCAGCTTTTCCTGGCTCGCGCCGGTCGCATTCTCGCTTCGGACAAAGCAGTCAACGATGCGATCGCCGAGACTGTACAAGCGGCCGGACCGTTTGTTGTACTCCGGAAACATGCCGGCCACTCCCACCAGAGGAAGGGACCGCTCTCTCTGACCTCCATTGAGATGACAGTTATTGCATGACATCTTGCCGGGGGCGAACTGCGGCGCCTCTTGTGGTGTATTCGTAAAGATGCGGAATCCCCAACGGATCTCATTCGAAAGTGTCGATTTATCGAGCGAAGGATCCGTGAGGGGGTTCCTGGGAAAATACCATGCCGTCACCATCGTTGTTTTCGATGACACGATCGGTCCGCTCAACTTGTACGGCGAGGGTGGCGAAGGGGGCGCATCTGCAACATGTGAACAGGCGGCAAACGCCAGACAGAGCGTGATGAGTGCACAGGCGCGGGTCATGAGCACGCATTATATATGTATCAGGCCGCGCTTCTGCCTGCCTGTAAACGCGGTCTGTGACCGCGCATCCTACGGAACAAGGACAGCTGCGCCGCGCAGCTGCCCTGAACGTAGACGCTGGAGCGCTTCGTTGGCTTCGCTGAGCGGGAAGACCTCAATATGCGTACGCACGGGGACTTTCGGCGCGATGGCCATGAATTCATCGGCGTCTTTTCGAGTCAGGTTCGCAACCGAACAAACCTGCCGCTCTCCCCACAACAGCTCGTACGGAAACTGAGGAATATCGCTCATATGAATGCCGCCGCAGACGACGATTCCGCCTTTGCGGACGGCGCGTAATGCCTGAGGTACGAGGCTGCCGGCCGGCGCGAAGATGATCGCGGCATCGAGATGGTCCGGCGGCAGCTCTAACGAGCTTCCGGTCCAGGTCGCGCCGAGCGACCGGGCGAATTCCTGGCCATCGCTATCGCCTTCGCGTGTGAATGCGTAAACCTCGCGGCTCTGGTATACCGCAACCTGCGCGACCAGCTGGGCCGCCGCGCCAAAGCCGTAGAGGCCCAGGCGGCGGGCGTCGCCCGTTTTGATGAACGACCGGTAACCGATCAGCCCCGCGCACAGCAGTGGAGCCGCTTCGGTGTCCGAATAGAGCTCCGGTATCGGGACGCAAAATCGTTCGTCGGCTGTCGTGAACTCGGCGTAGCCGCCGTCGCGTGTATAGCCGGTGAATTGCGGTTGATCGCAGAGATTCTCCATGCCGGCTTTGCAAAACGGACAGACGCCGCAGGTTCGGGCCAGCCACGGAATTCCGACGCGCTCGCCGAGTTGGAATCGCGACGCCTGCGGTCCCGTGGCAAGAACCCGGCCGACAATTTCATGCCCCGGGATGATCGGAAGCTTCGGATTCGGCAGTTCGCCGTCGACCTCGTGAAGATCGGTCCGGCAGACCGCGCATGCTTCGACGCGGACCACGACTTCGCCCTTGGATGGTAAGGGGTCCGGCATGCGCCTCTCATCAAGCGGGGTTTTCGTCTGCGAAAGAACCATTGCGCGCATTGTTTAGCTACATTATCTGTCGGGATCGGGAACGGAACACAAAAAGCACAAAAAGGACACAAAAGGCACAGGAATCGGGGTTCGCAAAGCCCTTGCAGATCGGCTAGGCCTTTGCTTCAGCCTATCGGTATCGTAAAATAAAGCGTTTGGGTCTGTGTTCGATGCCGAGGTAGCTCAGTTGGTAGAGCACTGGATTGTGGATCCATAGGTCAAGGGTTCGAGCCCCTTCCTCGGTATTTCGCCCCGCGGTCCTCCGCGGGTTCCGCATTTTTGAGGGAAATATCCATGGACCTGATCCAACCCCGGCTGTCACGGGGGCTCCGGGATTTATTGCCGGAAGACACGCTGGCCCGTCAGGCCATGATCGATGTGGTTAAAGGGGTTTACGAACTTTACGGATTCGTACCCCTGACCACGCCCGCGATCGAATATCTCGACGTGCTCTCCGGTTCCGGCGGGAAAGAGATCCAGGAATCCATCTTCGTGGTCCGGAATCCCGAAGAAGAGGATCTCGGGTTGAGGTTCGATCACACCGTTCCTCTCGCGCGCGTCATCGCCCAGTACAAGGATCTGCCCAAACCATTCCGTAGATACACGGTCGGGCCTGTGTGGCGGGCGGACAAACCAGGGCCAGGCCGATTTCGGGAGTTCCTTCAATTCGACCTCGACGCCGTCGGCGTCCAGTCGGAGATGGCCGACGCGGAGATTATCGGTGGTATCTGCGACAGCCTGGAAGCGCTGAAAGTTTCCAACTATCAGGTTCGGTTTTCCAGCCGCCGTGTTCTGAACCTGCTGTTGACGTATGCTTCCATCACACCGGAACGCGCCGCGGATGTGTTTCGCGTCATCGATAAACTGGAAAAAATCGGCATTGCGAAGGTTCGCCTGGAACTGACAACGGGGTACACGGACGAATCCGGCGACAAAATCGCGGGCCTTGCTCTTTCCGATTCCCAGGTGCAGCAGATCGAACAGTTTCTCCAGATCCGCTCTGCCAGCAGAGCCGAAGTCATCAAACAACTGCACGACAGCTTTGGCGTCATACCCGGAGCCGGTCCGGAGATCGCGGTCCTCGAAAAAATGTCGCACTATCTGGACGTCGCGGGATACCACGACGACCGGGTGGTTATTGATTTGACGATTGCCAGGGGCCTGGCCTATTACAACGGGCCTGTTTTCGAGACGATTCTGCTGGACGCGCCACAGTTCGGATCGGTCTTCAGCGGGGGACGCTATGACGATCTGGTCATGCGCTTCCTCGGCGAACGCGTTCCAGCCACGGGCGCATCGATGGGAGTCGATCGCCTGCTTGCCGCGCTGCGGTTCCTCGACAAAGTCAAGCTTCGCAAGTCGACGGCAAAAGTCCTCGTGACGACGTTTGATCCGGCGATGAATGACGATTACGTCGCGATGACTTACGAACTCCGCCGCGCCGGAATTCAGACCGAAATGTATTTCGGAACAGATCGCGCCGGAAAGCAGATCAAGTTCGCCGACAAGCTGGAAATTCCGGTGGTGCTTCTCTACGGACCGGATGAAAAGGCGAAAAATGTCGTCACGATCAAGGACATGTCGATTGGCCGCGCGCGAGCGCAGCAACTGACAGGCAGCCGGGATCAATGGCTACAGGAGCGCCCCGGGCAGTTCGAAGTGCCTCGCGAGAACCTGGCTGCCGCCGTCAAAGAACTGCTGTCGAAGATCGGAATCTGACCCGATGTAGTCGCGGGCTTCAGCCCGCGTTCCACAAGCGGCTGATCACTCCGAAAGACGCGCCAACCGCCGCTGCTCCCTCCCATAGTGGACATAATCCGAAACCATCGATGCAAGCCGCGCTGAGGCTGCGGCATTGGCTTCGATGTAATCCTCGTATTCACCGTTACTTCGATTCTTCGGGTTGTCATTGAAAAGCTCAATCGCGCCGGTTGTATTTGAAGCCAATTCATTCAGCACCGGAGTTATCCGGTCAATGGCCGCCTGTTGCCAGGGTGCGGCGGAACCGCGGGCTTCATCGAGTTTCATGACCTGGCGCACGAGAGTATTGACGTCGTCTTTCATCTTGATGAGTTGCTCGGTATGGCTTTGAAAGCTCATCGGGACGGCCGTCCAGTTGAACGTCTCCATTTCCGAAGCATCTCTATTCAATTGAAAAGCCTGGTGCTTGGCCTCCAGGAGCAACTTGAAAATGTGCGGCGAGTCTTGTGCGGCCGCCAACGCGGGAAAGATGACCGAGGCCGCCAATGCGATTATGAATGATCCCATCCAGGTTCGATGTCTGCGCATAACTTACTCCTATAAATGATTTGACGTCCCGGAGATGGGATGCGCTCGCGATCGGAGATCTCTAAGCGCGGGGCGGGCGTGTGGTTTTTACGCGTCCGTCCCGGTGCACTGAGAGCATATAGAGTATTCTTACACCGATGACCACACATGAATCCCGCTTCCGAATCCGGCCCTCAAAGAAAGCGCGCCTGTCTAAATTCGATCCGGCCGATACCAGACTGATGCCGGACAAAGCGCTTGCCGAGACCGAGATCGCAAAAGACATCCTCAAGCTGGAGGAATTGCAGCAACGTCTTTATGCGGAGCATCAGCGGTCTCTCCTCGTCATTCTTCAGGGAATGGATGCCGGCGGCAAAGACGGCACGATCAAACACGTCATGAGCGGCCTCAACCCGCAGGCATGCGTGGTTGCCAGCTTCAAAGTTCCGGCCGGCGAGGAACTGGAGCACGACTATCTCTGGCGCATCGAGCGGACGATGCCGCGCCATGGCTACATCGGAGTCTTCAACCGGTCGCAGTACGAGGACGTTCTTGCGGCGCGTGTTCACAAACTGGTGCCCGCTCACATATGGAAAGAACGCTACGATCAGATCAATCGATTCGAGCGCCTGAAGACAGAACTCGGAACCGTGATTGTGAAATTCTTCCTTCACATCAGCAAAGACGAGCAGAAAAGAAGGCTTGAAGAACGTCTCGCCTCCCCGCAAAAGAACTGGAAATTTTCGGCTGCGGATGTTCGTGAACGCAAGTTGTGGGACGATTATCAGGATGCCTATGAAGACGTCCTCACGAAGTGCAGCACGAAATGGGCCCCTTGGTACCTCATACCGGCTAATCACAAGTGGTATCGCAACTGGATGGTTGCGCGAACGATCGTAGAGACGCTCGAAGCGATGGATCTGGAGTATCCGAGGCCGAAGGAAGACTTATCCAAAATTACCATCAAGTGATTGTGCTGTTGCCGACTGAGGCGGGCAAGGTGCTCCTGACTCTTCGGGGGACTGCAGTCGCCAAAATGTCAAATGTTGACGTTTGGCATTTCTCCTCAATACCGCGCGCTGGTCTCCCTCGGCTGGTCTTCTCCACGAAGCCAGACATACAAGGGCGCCCTCGGCGAGGGCGGCGGCCATGGGACGGCGATCTTGAGGGTTTGTTCCTCCGGATTGCCCGGCATGGGCGTTGGAATTCCCTGAACCGGTTCGGACCCGGCGGAGCCCCATCCGGTCTTTTCGATCAACTGCAAACCCTGCCCGGTCACCACGGCAGCGTAACTGGTGTCGCCGACTTTTTCATCGGTTGGCGTGAAGCTGGTGATATGGGGAAGTCGGATGACCTGTCCCAGCACAAAGGGATCGGATGTGCCGGTTTCTTCTTCATTCACTTCTGCGATCAACTGGCATCCGGAATCTCCGACGACGCCGGGATCGACCGAAAGGAACAACGATCCATGCCCGGTGACATCCAGTTCCGCCGAGTCCTTTTTATCGCCCGGCATAACCGAGATTTTGTGCCGTGTATCGCCATCGCTGCTGCAGGCGAGGGTAACTGACGGGTGCGAATCGAGGTTTTGCGCCTGGAGGGCGAAGCTCACCGCAGTACCTGCCGGAATTTCACCATCGCGCAGCTCCACTCCGGATGCTCCGGCAAATGATTTCGTCGTCCGGCTTATCCGAGGCCGCGGGCCGGCGACTCTGGCGATGCCGTCGATTTTCAGCGGATTCTCCAGGCCGCTGACGAAGATTTCCGCGTTGATCAATTCGCCCTTCTTCGCAGACGTCCCGAGCTTTGCAGTCGCGGAGCGTTCATTGAGATCTTTCGCGTCTTCCGGAACGTCTGCCAATATCCATTCCGCTCGCGAACTGGTTATCTTCTGAATCCTTTCCAGGTGCGTTCCATGAAGAATGATGTGTTGCTGTGGTTCACCGGTATTGACGCGAAGCGGAATCTGCGTCATTTCGGGATTCGCCGGATGAACGGTAATCGGCACTTCGCCGGTAGCTCCATTCACCTGTTGGATAGCGAGCGAGTACGCTCCGGGAGCCAGCCCGGCGGTATCGATTTCAGCCTGCATCTCAGGTTGATTCCCCAGCCCCTTCCCCTTGGGAAGCGTGAATTCGAGCGCGACGGGTTTCCGCGACCGGCCCTTCTGCACAAGCGAAACCGAATCGACAAACTCAAAGTCCGTTCCCGTCAGCCGAACATCGACGGGCCCCGTTCCGGCAATCAATGCATCCGACGAATCCGGTGCGAGATGAACGCCGGCGATATTTCCCAGAGCATGAACCTCGACCTTTCCGTTGACTTTGAACAGCGTCCAGTCCCAGTTCGCCGCCAGCTGGTATTCCCCGGGCATCGGCTTCGCCCTGCCCAGGTCGAGAGCGATCGTATCGTTCGCAGCGCCGGTAGTGATCTTGACGGGGATGGGGATCGCGGTCGCCGCCGAAACAAGCTGCCAGTCCCGCGCGCGTGTCAGGTTTCCGAGCTGCGCGACTGTGGCCGCGGAAACGGCGACGGTCGAGGACATGCCTGCCGGAAGATGCGCCTCGGCTGTGAGCGAGATGGTAGGAGGATCCAGATTCGGGATGCGGGACATCCAGATATAGTCGATGTGGGCCCGCGTTTCCTTGTCGTCGCTCTTCGCGGAACATAAGTTCGTCGCGTCGGCCGCCGCCGGCTGAGCAAACGCCGACCGGAAGTTGGTTGGAGGAAACAGCGATGAGTGCAGGGTCTCCAACAATGCCGCGCCACCCACGGTAAGAGCAACGGGAGCGCCGAAATAACTCACCGCCACGGATTCGGCCAGGCCCCCCGCCTTGACGGCCGATCCGCTGGCGAGCAGGGGATCCTGCGGGCCGGCGGCCGGAGCGATCGCCTTCAGCATACCCAGCACCTGTTCACTCGACGCGGTTTTGTTATCCAATGCCGGCATCTGCAGTCCGTACTGCGTGGAGAAACCCTGAAGAACCGATTGCAAGCTCTTACCGGTCGGCGGCGACTTTTCATACGTAGACAATGTCTGCACCAGCGCTTCGACGCGGGTGTTCTGTTCAGCATAGTCGGTAAGCTTGGTCACAATTTCCGGATGTTTCTGTACGATCGACGTGATTTTCTTGTTGTCGATGCCATAAGAACCGAAAATCAATCCGATAGCGGATGGAGTTTGGGGAATCACCCACTCCGCCGCATTTTTGATGGGCTCCGCGTCGAGGATTTTGAAGTGCCTGGCATCGCTATCGCTCGCGGGAACCAGGATCACGGATACGCTGGCTGCGCCCTTCAGATCGTCCGGCAGTTTAACCGGCTCGTAGCGGAGTTTTTCGCCCGGGCTTATCTCATTGACCGAGTTCAACGGAATGGCGCTTCCGCCTTTCAAGGGCAGGATCTTTACATTGAAGGTTGCGATCGGCGTTCCTGTCGCACAGCCGTCTGCGAAGGAAAACCCGGCGGTGGCAGCGGCCAGTAATATAAGGAGAACTCCACGTCGCATTACAAGATTAAAGACGCGCGCCAGGCGCGAAAAGACTTAAGACGACGTGGATATCGTACCACGATACTGGTGCGGTTCTTTTCGGTTTCGCGGCCCCTGGAGATACAATTCTAATGTTCTGACGATTTTCAAGGAGGTTCGAATTGACTAAAAGAATGGTTGGTCTTGCTGCTGCAGCACTCTTCGTCAGCACGGTCTTGATGGCCGCGAACAAACCGGTGACCGTAAACCTGAAAGATGCGAACGGAAAAGACGTCGGAACGGCCATGCTGTCCGACGCGAACGGCGGGAAGGGCGTCAAAATCGCCCTCAATCTTAAGAATCTGCCCCCAGGGGAGCACGCATTCCACATCCATATGACCGCGAAGTGCGAAGCGCCTGCCTTCACGTCGGCCGGCGGCCACTTCAATCCGACGAACGCGCACCATGGGATCAACAATCCTCAAACGCCAAAGCCGCATGCCGGCGATATGGCGAACTTCACGGTGAAACCCAACGGGACTGCAAAACTCACGGCCGAGGATCCTATGGTCACGCTCGGCGATGGAAGCAACTCCGTGTTCGCGGGCGGCGGCACGGCTTTAATGATTCATGCCAAGGCGGATGACCTGAAGAGCGATCCGGCCGGCAACGCCGGAGATCGCATCGCCTGCGGGGTGATCACGAAGTAGCGGCTATGCCGCCAACCAAGCGTTTTTAGCCGCAGATGACGCGGATGACGCAGATGGGGCGCCTCCAAAGTTCGTTTTTGCGCTTCATCTGCGTCATCCGCGTCATCTGCGGCTAAAAACCTTGTCAAGTTGCCTGCCTCACGGCAATTTCAAAAAATCCGGCAACGCCTCCGCGGCGCGTCCGATCGAGCGGGCCAGGGTCAACTTCGCCAGGTTGTGCGCGAATACGCTGTTGATGTAGTCCAGTTGGGCGCCGGCCACGTTTTCCTGCGATTGGATGACTTCAACGTTATCCGTCACTCCCGCTTCGAACCGTTGCCGCGTGAGATCAAGCGCCTCCGCTGCCACCTGTTGATTCCTCCTCGCAACCTCGACCTGGCTGGTTGCGGTTTCCAGATCGAGATAGGTTTTCCGGAGGTCGGCTTCGATCTGGTTCTGAAGGTCCTGCAATTCCGCCTGGCGCTGGGCCAGCGCCGCTCTGGCCTGTTCGATGTCTCCTCCGGCCCGTCCACCTTGCCATATCGGAAAGCGCAGGCTTGCGGCCGCGGTGAATGTTCCGTGTGACTGCGCCGGATTGAGTCCTATAACTCCGTAATCGCCGCTCAGGGAAAGCGATGGCAGTTGCTCCGCCCGCGCCGCCGACAATGCGCGCTCGCCGGCGCGGACCTGCGCGCCGGCGGCCTTCAAGTCGGAGCGGTTCTCGAAAGACTCTTTCAGCGCGTCATCGACAGTCAGCGCCGGCGCGCTGGCGTAAGGGATATCGTCGGTGACGTCGTATTGATCGGTGGGCGGCAAACCGGTCATACGCGCGAGATTGATTTTCTGTTTAGCCAGGTCGTTCTGCAGGGAAAGCAGCCGCTGCTGCTGGGTGAGCGTTTCGACCTCGCTCCGGTCCACATCAAGCTGCGCGGACACGCCCGCATTCCGCTTCTCCTGCGTTTGCTGATACAGGGCCCTGGCCGTTTCCAATTGCACGCGAACCGAGTCGATGCGGGCTTTCGCAGCGATGACCTGAAGATATGCTCCGCCCACGCCGAGGACGATCAGTTGCCGCGCATCGGCGGCGGACAACAATCCCGCGCGATGGATTTCTTCGGCCGCGCGATAGTTGCTTTTCGCCGTGATGTCGACGACGGTCTGAGTCAGCCGGGCCCGGAGATCGAAGTAATTGAACGGCCCGACAACCGCCGGAATGTTAAATCCAGGAATCGGAGAATTGAGGCGCAAACCGAAAGCTTTAAGGTCGGACTGCTGGACTGTCTCACCCAGCGAGCCGTTCACATTCGGCAGCAGATTGCTGCGCGCAGACCGGGCCTGGCCTTCGGTCTGACGGACGGCCTGTGCCATCTCGATTTCCCCAAGGTTGAACGCGAGCCCGCGGTCGACCGCTTCCCGGAGCCCGAGTCTGCCTGAAAATGGTTTCGCTGCAACGCCAGGCGTGCTACCCGAGTAAGGTCCCTGCACCTGTACTGTCGGCGTGATGGTGTTGACCGTTGTCGTCGTTCCGGTCATCGGCGCCTGGCTCGTCGTGACGCTTCCGTTCTGGTTGGAGCGTCCGGAAATTGGAATGGAAATCGCCGGCTGCGCCGCCGGAGCCGACGATCCGCCGCCGAGCTGTCCGAAAGCAATGTTGATGAAACCGAACGCCGCCAGGCAAACTGCCGCGGCCGCCTCTATGCCTCTTCTCATACGTTGTGTCCTTTAACTGAGCTGCTTCCGGAATCGCCAGACGCTGAGCGACACCAGAACGAAAGTGAAAATGCCAAGCCCCAGGAAATTGGGCCAGAGGCTCGTTATGCCGCTTCCCTTCATCATGCTGGCCCGCACGATGGCGGCGAAATGATGTACAGGGTTGAGAACCGTCAACGGTTGAAGCCATGCCGGCATCGCCTCGATGGGATTCAGTGCGCCGGAAAGCGAGGAAAGCGGCGGATTAACGAAGAAACTGGTCAGCATTGCCTGCATGGCGGACTTGCTGAATGTCGCGATCACCGTTCCCATGCTGATGCCGGAAAGGATACAAAGCGCGCCGCCGGCCAGGAGGTAGAGAACGCTGCCTTGAAAGGGAACATCGAAAACGATTTTGAGGACCACAAGTGCGGCAGCCATCATCAATGACAGGAGCACGAACAGCGGGCTCATCTTGGCAATGATGATTTCCGTGGTCGTTGCAGGCGACATCAGTAATTGTTCGATCGTACCGGCTTCCCGCTCTTTGACCATCGACGCCGACGACACGATCGAACTGTTCAGAATCAGCAGCAAGCCGAAGACGCCGGTCACCGTAAACCAGGAATCCACCAGGCCGGGATTGTAGAGAAAGGCCGGTTGAAGAGATATGCGGCCGTGATGGCCGCCGTTCGCCGCGGAAACCGGGCGGACAATCGTCTCGACTCCCTGGCTGCGCAGCGTCGCGTTATAACTTTGAATCACGCCCTCGGCATAACCCTGGCCGATGGTTGCCGTGTTGGTGTTCATCGCGTTCAACAACACTTGAACGGTCGTCGTGCGGCCGCGGCTCAAGTCCCGCGCGTAGTCGTATGGGATTACCACTCCGGTCTCGACTCTTCCTTCGCTGATCGCCTGGCCGAGTTGATCGGCGGAGAAGTAGTAGCCCGACAAACGAAAGCTTTTGCTCTCCGTCAGGTTGGCGACCAGTTCGCGGCTTTCCGGCGTGTGACTTTCATCAACTATCCCCATGCGGAGGTTGGTAACGTTTGCGCTCAATGCGAACCCGAACAGTGTCAGTTGTACGACCGGCGGCAGGATCAGGGAGATGGCAAGGCGCCGGTCCCGGCGGATCTGGTTGAACTCCTTCCGGATGAGCGCCCGGACGCGGTAGTTGAATATGCGGTCGAAGAACTTTTTCATAACCTTCCTTACGCGCGGAGTTGCATACGGCGCATGTTTTTCCACCCGATGAGGTAGAAGATCATTCCGATTCCGCCGATGATCCAGACGTTGAGCCAGACCGCCGGCCAGCCGCCGCCTTGAAGCAGGGCGTCGCGCACAACTTCGATGTAATACCGGCCCCAGACGATATTCGACAGCCACCGTATCGAAGGCGGTATGTTGTCAATCGGGAAGATCAGGCCCGAAAGCAGGAAAACCAGAAGGAATCCGCCGAGCGCGACCGCCTGCATCGCGGCCGCCTGATTCGGGATCGTGGCGCCCACCATGGTTCCGAACGCTGCGACGCAAAATGCATACAGCACCGTCGACACCAGGAAGGGTGTCGGATCACCCACAAATGTCAGGCCGAAGTAGGTGAACAGCAATATCAACATCAGCACACATTCGGCGAGGGCGACGACGACAAAGGCCAGGATCTTTCCGAGCAGAAATTCGTGCGCGGAAACGTTCGACACGTACACCTGGAGAATCGTCTTCTGTTCACCTTCCTTCGCCATGGCGAGCGCCGCGAGCAACGGTGGAAACATCGAGAGACCGAGCACGAAAACGCCTGGTCCGTAAAACTTCTTGGATGAGAGCCCGGGGTTGTACCAGAGACGGATCGCAGAAAGCACCGGGCCCTGGCCGCTGCCTCCCGAGAGCTGCTGGTTGTATGCGGCCGTAATGCGCGCCGCGTAACCGGACACGATCTTGGCCGTGTTCGCGTCCGATGCATCGACGATCAGCTGCACCGGAGTTTCGACGCCGCGATCCATATCCCTTCCGAAGTGCAACGGTATGATCAGCACCGCCCGGGCGGCGTTCGCGATCAGAGGATCCTCGGCGTGAGACACTACCGGCCAGGTGACGATGCGAAATGTATTTGAGGCCTGGAACGCGTCTATGAAGGCGCGCGATGACGGCGAGTTGTCATAGTCCTGCACCACCAGCGGAAGATCGTTCACGGTAAACGAAATGGCGGTACTCATCAGCAGCAGCAGTACGAGCGGAAGAGCCAGAGCCAGACCCAGCGTGCGCCAGTCGCGCGCGATCTGAATCAGTTCTTTTCGGGCCTGCGCCAGGATTCTTCTCATAAATGTGCTTCCTCAGTCCTCGCTGCCGATCTTGCCTTGCTCCCGAGCCTTTTCCACAATAGCGATGAATACGTCTTCCAGTGAGAAGCGTCCTTCAATCGCGCTCAGAACATGGACACCCGCGGCTTCGAGCGTTCTGGACGTTTCGGCGATGGCTTCTCCGGCGTCGCCTTCCGTGATGAGGTGAAGACGGTCGCCGAAAAGCGACACCCGCCATCGTTCCTTTCCGGTTTTCAGCAGGTCCGCCGCGCGCTGCGGCTTGTCCGTGACAAATTCGAGCAGATGTCCTTTCTGCTGCTGGCGCACCGCCGTGGGAGTGCCCTCCGCGACCAGTTCTCCGGCCACCATCATGCCGATACGATTACATTGTTCGGCTTCTTCCAGATAATGTGTCGTCACAAGGATGGCTGTACCGCTGTCGGACAGCCGGTTGATCATTCTCCAGAATGCGCGGCGGGCGAGCGGATCGACGCCGGACGTCGGCTCGTCGAGAAAAAGCACGCCGGGTTCGTGCATGATGGCGGCCCCGAAAGCGACGCGCTGTTTCCAGCCGCCCGGCAGGCTGCCGGTCATTTGTTCCTCTTTGCCTTCCAGCCCGGAGAAGGAAAGAACCCAGCGGATCTTTTCGTCGCGTTCCTTTTCAGGGACGCCGTAGACTCCCCCGAAAAATTCCAGGTTTTCGCGCACCGACATGTCGTCATATAGAGAAAACTTCTGCGACATGTAGCCGATGCGTTGCCGGACGCGCTCGGAACGGAGATTCCCCGTTTCTCCGGCCAGTTCAACCGAGCCCTGTGTCGGTTCGAGCAGTCCGCACAACATTTTGATCGTGGTTGTTTTTCCGGCTCCGTTCGCGCCCAACAGCCCGAATACCTCACCGTAGCGGATTTGGAGGTTGACGTTATGAACGGCCGTAAACGCTCCGAACTGCCGTGTGAGGCTGGTGGCGCCGATCGCGATCTGGTTGCGAAGTTCGCGGAAGTCGCGCCTGGCAGGGAAGGGAAATGCGTGGGGCTCCTGTCCCAGTGCGCGGAGTTTTGCGACGAATGTATTTTCGAGCGTGGGCTCCGCGGTGTGGATTTCATCTTTGGTGATCCCCGCTTCGCGGAGCCTGCTCTCGATTTCCTTTTCCGCGGCCTCGGGATTCGGGGACAGCAGATCGAGGCGATCCCCGAAGCGCTGGACGTCGATGATCGTTCTATCCGGACCGGCAATCGGAGACAGGACAGCCTCGGCTTTGCCGAGATCGGGCGTTCTTAATTCCAGCCGTTTGGAGCCCAGGCTGG
Organism: Terriglobia bacterium; assembly: GCA_036496425.1. Lineage (NCBI taxonomy): Bacteria > Pseudomonadati > Acidobacteriota > Terriglobia > Terriglobia bacterium. Next base: position 49,894 of record DASXLG010000271.1, read on the forward strand.
CACGCAACTCGCGGGGCGTGCCGATCTGTTGAATGCGGCCCTGAAAGATCAGGCCGATGCGATGGCAGCGTTCGGCTTCGTCCAGATATGGCGTTGCGACGAGGATCGTGAGACCGTTTGCCGCCAGATGCGCGAGTGTGTCCCAGAACTCACGCCGCGATACGGGATCGACACCGGTCGTCGGTTCGTCCAGCAGCAGCACCTGAGGCTGCGGCACCAGAGCGCAAGCCAGGGCAAGCTTCTGCTTCATCCCGCCGCTCAAGCGGCCGGCGAGACGGGCGGCGAAGCGATCCATGTCGAACATGCGCAGATATTCCTGGCCTCGTCTGGCGATTTCCGCAGGCGGTACCTGCCGCAGGTCACCGATGTACCGGATATTTTCCGAAACGCTCAGATCGGGATAGAGGCTGAACGACTGTGTCAGGTATCCGGTCTGGGATCTCATTTCGCGGGCAGGACGCCCGAAAACATCGGCGACACCGGAGGTCGCCTCCATGACTCCGGCGAGGATCTGAAATGTGGATGTCTTTCCGGCGCCATCCGGGCCGATGAGCCCGAAAATTTCGCCTTTGCTGACTTCGAACGCGATCCGGTTTACGGCTTCGAGCGTCCCGTAGGATTTGCGAAGGTCCTGTACCCGGATCGCCGCCGCATCGGCGGGTTTGCTTTCGACCGTCATTCCGGTGTTTTTGTTGTGGGCCAGCTTTCCCCTTGCGTGAGAACTTCGCCGTCGGCGGGCATGCCGGGTTTCGCGTAGCCTGTCCCGCTTTTCAACTGCAGTTTCACGCCGACCACCTGTTTGACCCGGTCTTCACGGAAATATGTGTTCTCGGGAGTAAACGTGGCTTGCGGATCAATACGGGAAACATAGGCGTCGATGGGCTGCTTTGGATTGGAATCCAGATAGACACGCGCGGGTTGCCCGAGTTTGACGTTGCCGATCTGACCTTCGGAGATGAATCCGCGGAGATAGACTTTCGAGAGATCCACCATGGAAACGATCGCCGTTCCGGCCGTCACAACTTCACCGGGCTCGGCCGAGCGCACGACGATGACGCCGGCAAAGGGAGCACGTACAGTCAGGTCTTGCCGGTTGGCCTTGGCCTCGGCAAGCTGCGCTTCGGCCTGCGCGGTCTGCGCGGCTGCGCTGGCGATTTCCGATTCCTGCTGCGCGATTTGCCGCCGGACGGTCAGCGTTTGAGCTTCGTGAATGTCGGGATTGGTGAGGTTCGCCTGAGCGGATGTCAGGGCGCCTTGTGACGATTCCACGCGCCGTTTCGCCGCCGCGACGGTTGCGGCCTGCTGGTCGGCAGTGACGTTTGCCTGCAGGCCCTGGCGTTCGGAGACGGCTCCGGACTTCGCCAGACGGGTGTAGGCCTCCTTGTCGAACATCGCGATCTGATAGGCCGCCTCCTGTTGCGCCAGTTCCGCCTGGGATGCCGCCAGTTCGGCTTCCGCCTGGTGCACGCGGCCCTGAGCGTCCATCTTCGACTGGGATGTTTGAAGCTGGCTCTGCTTTTCCTGTTCCTGAAAGACGCTGATTTGATCACGCGCCGCCTTCGCCTTGGCTTGCGCTTCGGTAAGCGCGGCGCGCGCGGCCTCTTCCCGGGCGCGGATCTGTTCGTCGTCGAGGACGGCGATCACGTCTCCTCCGGCAACCGTGTCGCCCTCGCGGAAACGGACTTCGAGAATGCGGCCAGTCGTTTTGGGAGCGACCGCAGAGTCGTCGCCCTCGATGCGTCCGCTCAAAGCGATCACGTTGGGAGGCAGGGCCGGCATCGCGAAGAACAGCCGCCAGATCAGGACGGCGATTCCTGCAATAAAGAAAAGTGCAATAAAAGGAAGGACCTTACGGCGGGTCGCGCGGTTCTCAGTCACAGTCACATTTTCGACTTTGAAGGGGAGGAACACAAGAAGCACAAGAGGCACAAGAAAAACGCGGCTTTTTCTTGTGCCTCTTGTGCTTCTTGTGTTCCTTCCCCGGCTTTATGCCGCCAGTCCCACCGGAAGCGTGTCGCCGAAGGCCCGGGCTTTGTCCGCCTCCTCCATTTGCACCGCATGCAGGAGCAGCTGTTGCCACGATTGCGGCGCTCCCGCTCTTTTCAGAATTTCCAGGGCGCGGTCGCGTAACGGTTCATCCAGATCGCGTGAGCGGTCTCCAGTGAGCCGCGCGATCTGCGTGATTGCGAACAGGGCACCTTCCACATTCTGGGAATGCGCCTGCAGAAGAACATCGAGCCAGGAGGCAGCCTTTTCCGGATCGACTGCCCGATGAGCGCTGCCGTACATCGGAACGCGGGCGCCGACGCGGCCGAGAGCCCAAGCCCAGGGGCCGTGTGTCATGGCATGCGGCGCGATCCAGTCTCCGAGTTCCGCTTTATCTTCCGGACTGAGGTGTTCCAGCGAAACGGCCAGCCGAACCATTTCATCCAGACTTTCCGGCTGAACGCCCTTGAGCTTCGGGATATTCTTTACGGACGGGGAGCCGAGCCGGCGCTGGAGGTGAGGCCGGAGATAGTTCCAGATTTCCTGCTGCCGAGTATCGGTCAGGCCCCCGGCGATCCGCCGCCACATGATCCAGAATTCCGTCCATACACGTTTATCGTTGTGCGCCTGTATACCTGGCGAAAGCGTGGCGGTCTGTTCCGCTCGCCAGTCATCCAGCGGATAACCGAACCCCGGCCGTAGCGTGTATCCCACGAGCTGAAACCATATCCGCTCGTGATCGGGCGATTTGCGGCGCCTTTTCGCCCCGGCGAACAGCGCTGTCCACAGTTCCCGCAGGACCGGCGCGCGCCACTGTTCGCGCGGGCCAAGCGTTTGTTCCAGTCCGCGCCATAGCCGTTTGATATCCGTGGTGATGGGCGTGCCCGGCGTCGGTTGTCCGCCGAATATCTGTTCGATCGAAGTGCGTGCTTCGGAAAAACGCGGCGGCATGGATTCGATGATCGTTTCACCAGGCGATGCGGAAGATCCGCGCAGTTCGAATTCGAGCCGCCATTGTTCGCCGGTCACGCCCGAGACGCACCATAGTTGCAACGTGCCGATCTCGGTCAGAACGGCGCGAAGATGCACCGGAACCGTCCCGGTTTTGTTTTCGCTGCTTTTGAGCAGCGTATGAATCGGCGGCAGCGGGTGCAGGTCGTCTTCGATCGTGACGATATCGCCCGAAGCGGCGATCCGGTCGGAAGTCGATGTGAACAGCGGAAATTGCACGGGACGTCCGAGGGTCAGGTTGAACGTGCGATCGCTGATTTCGGCAATGCGGCCCTCTTCCTGGCCGCGCGGAATGACGCAAAGCGCTTTCGGCTCGCGTTTGCTTTCCAGCCCGACATAGAAGGCGTGCGCCGTGCCGCCGCCGATCCTGCGTCCCATTCCGCGGCGAACGAGAGCGTAGTATGCCGCGCCGCGGGCAACCGCCAATTCCAGGGAATCATGCTGGAGCACTCGAATACGCTCGATCGAGGAATACCACGACGAGACGACTTCAACGAGCCGTGCCGCGATTCGAGCGGAGTTGAACACGCCACCATTCAGAAGAATCGCATCGGGAGGTCCCGCCTGCCCGTGCGTCCGGAGGAATGCCGCGATCTGGCGTGTGATCGCCGGATCCTGCGCATAGGGCAGGCCGAATTCCTGCAATGCCATGCGCGTTGCGCGGCGCGGCATATCATCGACGCTGCAATGCGGAAAAAATCCGTCCAGGACGATCTGCGCAATTTCTTCCGCGTCGAGCTGGGTGGAAAGCGATCCGCCCACCATGCGGCTCCCCTCGCTGACGACCGAGAGATGATAATTTTGCGGCGGCCGCTCGCCGAGCAGCGATTCCTTTGCAAGCCGGCTGACCTGGACGAGCTGGCTCCATTGAGAGGGCCTGAGCTTGCCTTCCGCTTTCATCTTTTCTTCGGCCCGTCTGGCGATCGCGGCATCCATGTTGTCGCCGCCCAGCATCAGGTGATCGCCGACGGCGATTCGCCGCAAGGTATGCGCGGCGCCCGTCTCCACGAGAGTGAAATCCGACGTGCCGCCGCCGATATCGACCACCAGCACGAGCTTGACGCCTTCCAGCTGCGTATCGAGGTCATTCCGGTGGTTCGCGATGAAATCGTAGAAGGCCGCCTGCGGTTCTTCGACCAGGGTGAATTTGTCGAAACCGGCCTCGCGCGCGGCGTTGACGGTCAGTGCCCTGGCAATTTCATCAAAGGATGCCGGAACCGTGATCACCACCTCCTGCTTCGCGATCGGACTTTCGGGATGCGCGGAATCCCAGCTCTGCAGGATGTGCCGCAGCAGGCGGGCAGAAGCATCGACGGGAGAGATCTTTGCAACATCCGGCGGCGCTCCCCACGGCAGAATAGCGGCGGTACGATCGACCGCGGAGTGAGAGAGCCAGCTTTTGGCGGAGATCACGAGACGGCCGGGGACGCGTGCTCCCTGCTCACGGGCAAACTCGCCGGCGAGGTCGCGTGGAGCGGGATCCCAGGGTAGCGCGATGGCTTCCGGCGGCAGCTCATGTTCTCCTTTTATATAGATCGCGGAAGGAAGAAGGGGACTGGGACCGGCATCCCCAGCGTGACGCACCTGTGTGATCGGAAAATCGGCGACCGGCGCATTCGCACCGCCGGAAGGATCGACAAACGCTACTGCACAGTTCGAAGTGCCCAGATCGATGCCGACAAGATATTCACGCGACATCCCGTTCACCGGTTCGTACGTTCAGTTCGAGATTCCAGTGGCCGGATCCGCCCTTTTCGAGACAGCGCAGCTCGAGCGTGCCGACTTCCGTGACGGCCGCTTGCAGGTTGACCGGAACCAATCGGCCGGATTCACCTTTTAAAGAGGTTTCGATCGGAGCCACCTCTTCGAGTTCGTCGCTGCGCGCCGCGTCTTCAACCGTGTCGCCCACGCGATCGTCCCGCCGCACGGATGACGCGAAGAATCGGAACACTGTGGGTTCACCGACTACCAGCGCAAATTCCTGCGGTGGGATGTCGGCCTGCGTGCCTTCTTCCATTCCGAACGGCGCTACACATACCGCGCGAACGGGCGGTTCGAAGCCGGGGACCGCGGGCATCGCGGCTTCGACGCCCACGTAATAAGCGCGAGCCGTTCCGCCCCGAATCCGGATTCCGTGGCCATGGCGGACCCAGCCGTAATAAGCGGCGCCCCGCGCGACGGCAAGGTCGAGGCCTGCGCTTTCGAGTTCTTTGACGGCGGAGCCCCCGTCGGCCGCCAGCCATTGGTTGACGACCTCGATGACCCGGGCTTTCAGGACGTCCGCTTTGAAAACGCCTCCGTTGAACAGGATGGCTGTGGGATGGACAAACGATCGCCCCTCGGCAATCCGGGACTGGCGTGTGAGGAACGCCGCGAGATGCCGTGTAATGGCAGGATCCTGCGCGTACGGCAAGGCGACCTGAGTCAAACCCGTGCGGCGGGCCGACTGCGGCGTTTCTGATACCGGAACCTGCGGCATGAAACCGTCGACCAGGATGCGCGCGAGGTCCTGGCGCGTCAGTTCGAATTTCAAAGTTCCACCGACGAGCGCAGATCCGCGGCTGACGACGGAGATCGGCGCCTTTGCGAGTTTCGGATCCGCGAACAGCAGCTCTTTGGCCTGCCTGCAACCGTAGGTCAAAGAGGTGAACTGCCAGGCGTCGAGCTTGCGGTCCCGCGCAAGATTGTGCGCGAGCGTCAGGTCCATATTGTCGCCGCCCAGCAGAATGTGGTCCCCGACGGCCATGCGGGTCAGCTGAAGATCGCCGCCTTCCTCGGTGACGCGGATCAGCGAAAGATCGGTGGTGCCTCCGCCGACGTCGACAACCAGGATCACATCTCCAAGTTCCACCTGTTTGCGGAAACTGTCGCCGGATTTTTCCAGCCAGGCATACAACGCCGCTTGCGGTTCCTCGAGCAGCGTTACGTTTTCGAGTTGCGCCGCGCGCGCCGCTTCGATCGTCAACTCCCGCGCGGCCGCATCGAAGCTGGCGGGAACGGTCAGGATCACTTCACTGTAGTCGATGTTCGCGTGCCGCAGTGCGCCCGCAATGTGCCGCAGGTACCGGGCCGACGCATCCACCGGCGATACCTTGTCGACGTCGGCCGGTGCTCCCCATGGGAGAATCTTCGCCGATCGATCCACACCCGAGTGAGACAGCCAGCTTTTGGCCGACACCACCAGCCGCGTTGGAACTTTCATACCATGCGCCCGGGCAAATTCGCCGGCGATGACTTCACTGTCCGGCTGCCACGGCAGGGCCAGCGTTCCTTCGGCAAATTCGTCAGCCTGAGGCAGATATAAGAAGGATGGAAGCAGCGCGCGCTCTTCCAGCGTGCCGGGCGAAGTAAGCTGGGGAATCGTGACGCCCGCTCCTGTCGATGCCGCGGCAATCTCGCGCCGCGCGACGGCGCAGTTTGTGGTGCCGAGATCGATGCCGATGACGCTGTTCATGCGAGTTCCACTTCGGCGGGCGCGGCCACGCGCGGGTCGAGAGCCTCGGAGATTTCCGGCACATGGATGTCGGTGACGACCCATCCGTGGTGCTTTAATGTGCCTCGAAACGGCGGCTGCCCCGTCACATTCCCGGTAAGGCGAATCCGTTGTGCGTCGAAACCGGCTGGGACTGTCAGCGCCTGCCCCTCCGAGCCACTGGACGCCGGCTGAAACTTGAAAAACTGATCGAGCACTTTCCGGCAGCCCGCATGCACGATCCGCCCGGCCGCTCCAATGTCTTCATCCGAGAAGCCTGTGACGTCCTGACGGATGAAATCGATAAAACGGCCCTCCCGCTGCAGCGCCGAAAGCAGAACCAGCGCGGAAGCATGTGCGCGTTCCGGCGGCATCGCTGCCTTTGCCCGTTTTGCCTGAAGCTCGCTCAGCCCCTCGACAACATCGCTCGCATAGCTGCCATGAATAAGAACCCGCCAGGCCAACTTGATTCGGTCCAGGAAACGGATGTTTTCGCCCATAACAAAGAGTGTAACAAGGTCGTAGGTTTTAGTTTTTTTGACAAGGTTTTTAGCCGCAGATGACGCGGATGACGCAGATGGGGCGCAAAAACGAACTTTGGAGGCGCCCCATCTGCGTCATCCGCGTCATCTGCGGCTAAAAACGCCTGGTTGGGCGGCATAGCCGCGCTATGCTTTTTGTGCCCTTTGTGGCTAATCTCTTTGTGGAATGCCTGAATTACCTGAAGTTGAAACGGTCCGGCTGGGTTTGCAGCCGGTGCTCGAAGGACACCGTTTTACGCATGTCGAAACGCGGCGGGCCGATCTCCGCGCGCCGTTTCCCTCCGGGTTTGCGCGCCGCCTGACCGGCCGCCGTGTGTTGCACCTGCGGCGGCGGGCGAAATACATTCTGGCGGATCTCGATAACGGCGAAACCCTGGTCGTCCATCTTGGCATGAGCGGCCGCATGGCGGTGTACGCGACCGGCAGCGAGCAGAGACCTGGCCGGTTCTACTACGAGATCGCGCCGGCCGCCGCCGGGCAGGGCAAGCATGATCACGTGGTGTTCGAGACGGATGCGTCCGCCCGCATCGTGTTCACCGATCATCGCCGCTTCGGCTTGATGACGCTGATCGAGACGCAGAAGCTCGACGCCCATCCTTTATTCAAAGGACTCGGCGGCGAACCGCTTTCGGCGGAATTCACCGCGGCATATTTGAAAGGTGCGCTCAAAGGGAAGAAGACGCCGATCAAGTCCGCGCTGCTCGATCAGCGCGTCATTGCCGGCCTCGGCAATATCTATGTATGCGAGTCGCTGTGGCGGGCCCACATCTCTCCGAGGAAACTGGCCCGGCGGGTCAAACCCGCCCAAATGGATTTGCTGGCCCCAGCCATCCAGTCGGTCTTGCGTGAGGCGGTCAAAGCCGGCGGTTCCTCGTTGCGCGATCACAAACGGGTCGACGGGGAACTCGGCTATTTCCAGAAGACCTTCGCGGTCTACGATCGCGAGGGTAAAAAATGCAAAACGCTGAACTGCACCGGCGTGATTAAACGCATCGTCCAGGCCGGCCGCTCCACGTTCTACTGTCCGGTCTGCCAGAAATAGGGCAGGACTTTATTGCACCATTGCAACATTGGAAGTTTTTGCAGTTCTAAATTGAAATGCAGCAACTTCTAATGTTGCAATGGTGCAATAAGACCTTCTATGCCTCGTATTATTTCTTTGGTTTGTCGTCGAAGATATCAAGTATCGCCGCGGGAATATCGTCATCGGGTTTGTCCCATCCGGCTTCGAAGTATTTCTCCCAGTTCTTTGCCCAGGGCCGGCCATAGTAGTCGACATAGCGATCGTTGTTCGGTGCGATTTGCGTCGGTCTGCCGTCGACGTTGACGATATTCGACAGGCATTCCACATAGGTATGGCGAAGTGCCGGGCTGTCGAGACCTGAGATGCGGGTCCAATGCGTGGTCGACCGTAACGGCGCGGCGAAGGCTTCCGGATCGTAGAACACCGTTTCCACGGTAAGACCGGCGAAGTTTCCTTTGTCGTCGCGAGTGGGGCTGACAATCTCAATCGTCTCCAACTTATCGCTGTATTCGAACATCGCGTGAGTGATCGTCCATCCCTGAACATTGGCGGTCCAGGAGATCAACGTATCGCCCCTCCAGAATCCAATCGTCTCTCCATACCACTGGGGGACCTGCTGCACGTGCTGTCGCCCGATCAGAACCCGGCGCAGGAAGTTGTCGGCGATGCCGCCGAGAAACTGGACTTGGTAGGGAGTCGTCATCACTTCGATCGGCTGCTGCACGGCATATTGGGTGTAGTACCGTAAAAGGCCTTCCGGATAACAGAATGAGGCATTCCACTGCGGCGCGTTCGTCACGGCCTCGTGAAAGGCTCCTTGAACCATGCGTTTCTGGTATTCCGGAGTAAGCAGCGAAAGTATGGTGCTCATCTGGTTGTTGTGCCCCCAAAGCCACTGGTTCGGGGCGTCAAGCTGATCGTTCCGGCGGTAGAAACCGTCCCAATCGGGAACCGTCTGCTTCGTGTGCTTTGTCGGGCCGCCTGCCTTCACGGCCTCCGCCATCAGAGCCTCATAGTGCTCTTTCGCGCTTTTATAAGGATAGGGGCTCTTGATTTTTTCCACGGGATAATCCCTGGAACAATCGGCCCAGCCGGCAGTGGCTGGCGGATTATCGCCCATGCGTCCGTCGGCCCAGATCTCCGCAAGCATCTCCGGCGCGTTGCAGCGGAAATAGCGCGGGTCCGACCACAGGTCCTTGTCTTTATAAAAATTCTTTGTGGTAAAGAGATCGACCGGCAAAGCGGCGGGGTGAGGAGTGCCGGGAGGCAATGCTCCTGGAGGTAATCGCATCACAGTGCCGCGAGCGCCCGGAATCGGTCCAATCGGGCCGCCCCGCTGCGCCGGCGCAGCTCCACGTTGCCCGGTCTGTTGCCCGGCACCCTGTGCGAGAACACCTGTCACCGGGGCCAACACAACCCCGATAAACAAAAAAAGCGCACAGTCCATCATGGGCCTCAACCGAATCGTCATTTGTTTCACTCCTGGCACTGCAGTTTGGTCTTCCTGCCTTAATCGCGACATTATCTTATAGTAACGTTCACGACTCCAATTTCAGGCGTTGATGCGGATCTGCGAGCGCATCAGCACGACCCCATAGGGGTGCTGCGTCGAGAGCAAATACTGAATGGTGACGGTACGATTCGGCTGGTCCCAGTTGGTATAGGG
>DASXLG010000272.1 GCA_036496425.1 Terriglobia bacterium
GTTGACACAGATTTTGCAGCCGATGCATTCATCGAATCGAACTTGAACGTTCGGGATGACGACATTCACGCCGTCCGATGTATCGCGCGGCGTGTGTTCGATACAGTCCACCGGGCAAAAGCTGACGCACGCCTCGCAGCCGGTGCAGTTGTCGGGAATGACGACGGCGATCTCCTTGGGCTTCTTTTTCTTGCGGGTGATTTTCCCCGGAGCCTCGGGAATGATCAAGGTTGGATTAGCTTTCTTAGGATCGTATGCCATGCAAGTTTATTGTAGCGCGAAACCATTTAAACTGTGCTAAGTTCGCCGGTTCGAAGGAAGGAAAGGAAAGATTATTGAGCATCTGCCGCGCAAAAATAACCGCTGTTGGCCATTACCTGCCGGAGCGCCGAGTCAGCAACAAAGAACTCGAAAAAATAGTGGATACGTCGGACGAATGGATCTTCGAACGGACGGGAATTCATGAACGCCGCGTCGTAGCCAAAGGCCAGGCGACCAGTGATCTCGCGGCTGCGGCCGCCCGCCGTTTACTGGAAACCCGTGGCATCGCTGCCTCGGAATTGGATCTGATCATCGTCGCTACGGTCACGCCCGATATGTTCTTTCCGTCGAGCGCCTGCCTCGTCCAGAACAAGATCGGCGCCAAGCGGGCATGGGCTTTCGATTTATCAGGCGCCTGTTCGGGCTTTCTATACGCCTTGGCGACCGGTGCGCAGTTTATCGGCTCCGGCGTACACAAAAAGGTATTGGTGATCGGCGCCGACGTCATGACGTCGATCATCGATTTTAAGGATCGCGCAACCTGTGTTCTGTTCGGAGATGGCGCCGGAGCGGTGCTACTGGAGCCCGCCGCGGAGGGCGAAACCGGCATCATCGACTTTATGTTGCGCAGCGATGGTTCCGGAGGCCAGTTCCTCTATATGCCGGGCGGCGGCAGCCTCAATCCATCCAGCTCGGAAACCGTTGAGAAAAGAATGCACTACGTCCATCAGGACGGCCGTAACGTATTCAAATTTGCCGTCCGCGGCATGGCCGAGATCTCACACGAGATCCTCTCCAAGCATGGCTTAAGTGCAACAGATCTAAAACTCTACATTCCCCACCAGGCGAACCTCCGAATCATCAACGCCGCAGTTGAAAAAATGGGCCTGGCCCCGTCCCAGGTCGCCATCAACATCGACCGGTATGCCAATACCACGGCAGGTACAATCCCTATCTGTCTCTCAGAAGCTGTTGAATCCAAAAAGGTTGCCAGGGGAGATCTGCTTCTTTTGGCAAGTTTCGGGGCAGGTTTTACCTGGGGCAGCCTGCTCCTCCGTTGGGAAAATTAAGAAATATTTACGCTTAGGTGACGCGGCCTTTGTTTTGTATGGCCAGCGCACAACACAGCGATCCTTTCGCTACGCCCGGCTGCAATAAATCCAGTCCGGCCCACTGCCACTGCGAGCGGGAAGGAGTACCGTCCATCGTGGCCTCCCAGAGTTCCATATTCAGCCTATAGCTGGGTCGCACCTGGAACCCCGACTCGAGCCGGCGCACAGGATGGAGAATCACGCCAAGCTTGTCCCGCCCGACGCGTCGAATGACATCTTCAATGGTTTCTGATCCACGGCATGTGCCGGCCGGCAAACCCCAGATTCCGGGTAGCTCATCGTCATCGTCCGGACGGCGAACAGCAAGAATACGATCCTCCTGAAGCACCAGGACCGCTACGGCGTGCTTGGCGGGAAGAGGCGTCTCCATAAAACCTAATTCAAATTGCATGATCCAATGGTCTTAACTACCGCCAAAGCTCCGAAGCCAGTCTCCGTATTGCCATACGTCCCGGAGCACATCGCGAAAGGGAGGCCGGTGCTTGCCGTAGGCCGTCCGAAGCCTCCAACGGAGATATTGCCGCGGCGGCACCGGAAGAAAAGGCCAGGCACGGTACCAGTCTCGAGGAATGAGGCGCAGGTAAAAGCGAAAAAGCGCCAGGGCAATGCCGAGATGTCTCATTTGAAAACTTTCGTGTTGCACTGCGCGAGTCCCGTCACTAGAGTAAGTCCTGCCCCGCCCCATATCCCACCACAATCCAGATGCTTTTCAAAACACGGAGTGCTGCTGTATACGGAATCGAAGCGTACCTTGTCGACGTTGAAGTCAATCTAAGTACCGGGGGAAACGGCAATGTCGTCATTGTCGGCCTTCCGGATACGGCGGTTCGGGAATCCCGAAATCGCATCATACCTGCGATCCGCAATAGCGGATACGGAGCGCCCTACCAGCGCATCGTCATTAATCTCGGACCCGCCGACGTGAAGAAGGAGGGCTCGGCTTTCGATCTCCCGATGGCCGTCGGCATTCTGGGTGGATACGGATTGCTGGCCAAACAGGATGTCTCCGATTATCTGATGGTCGGGGAACTGTCCCTGGACGGCAAACTCCGTCCGGTGAAGGGCGTTCTATCGATTGCAATGCTTGCCCGCGACCGCAAGATTCCGCACTTGCTGGTTCCTCTCGGCAATGCGCGCGAAGCGGCTGTTGTCGAAGGCGTCGCGGTGTATCCCGTTCGCACCTTGACGGAGGTGGTGGACTTCATCAACGGCACCCGCACGATCGATCCGGTGCGCCCCGAACACTGTGTCGAAACACCGGAGACGCACCGCCGCCTGGAAGATTTTCGCGACGTGCGCGGCCAATATCACACGAAACGCGCGATCGAGGTTGCAATGGCAGGAGGCCACAACATGCTTCTGGTGGGACCTCCGGGAGCGGGAAAGACAATGCTCGCGAAGCGAATCCCGACGATCCTGCCACCCATGAGCTTCGAGGAGAGCCTGGAGACAACGCGAATCCACTCCGTATCGGGTCTGCTGCCGTCCGAGAGCGGGATGATCATGACACGGCCATTCCGCTCGCCCCACCACACGATTTCAGACGCCGGTCTGGTCGGTGGCGGATCCATTCCAAGGCCGGGCGAAGTGAGCATGGCACACCACGGAATTCTGTTTCTGGACGAATTGCCGGAGTTCCCCCGAAACGTTCTCGAGGTTCTCCGGCAGCCGCTGGAAGAGCGGCGCGTGACGATCGCCCGGGCGCAAATGACGCTGACTTTTCCAGCATCATTCGTGCTCATCGCGGCAATGAATCCCTGTCCATGCGGCTTCGCAAACGATTTCCGGCGCGAATGCTTCTGCACCCCGCCTCAAATCCAACGCTATATGTCGAAGATCTCGGGTCCTTTGATGGACCGCATCGATATCCAGGTCGATGTTCCGGCTGTTCCCTACAAAGACCTCGCGGGCGGCCGAGCGGCGGAATCGTCTGAGATGATCCGGCACCGCGTCATCGCGGCGCGCAATTCCCAACTCCGCCGGTTCTTCGATGAACATATCTACTGCAATGCGCAGATGGGTCCGCGGCACATCCGGAAGTATTGCGTGCTGAGCGCGGAATGCGAACGCATCATGGAAAATGCGGTAACCAAACTCGGTTTTTCGGCTCGCGGTTACGACAGAATTCTCAAAGTCGCCCGTACCGTGGCCGATCTCGCGGGAGCGGAGGATCTCGAATCGAAACATTTATCGGAAGCGGTGCAATACCGAACGCTCGATCGAAATTTGTGGTTATAGCGATGAAGCAGGGAACGGACACGCTGGTCCTGAAGATTCGTCGTTGACTCGAAGGCGCCCGTCACACCAGACTGAATCTGGAAAGAGGAGAAGAAAAATATCAATGTCAAAACATGAAGACGCCGATCTCATTCTGAAACTTTATGACCTGCG
>DASXLG010000273.1 GCA_036496425.1 Terriglobia bacterium
CGCGTCATCCGCGGCTAAAACCTTGTTATGCTAATCTCTTGGTTGAACAGGGACTACGGCGAACCGGATGCCTTTCAAATACGCTTCCAGTTCCGCACGTTCCACATTCTTGCGAATCACGGTCGAAAGCTCTGTTGCGGGGTCGTCGATGAGATCTGAGATCTGCTTGATGAGTCCTTCGACCCGCTCGATTTCCTTCTTCAGCGACTCGCCGCCGGCAGCGGATGGAGTTGCCTTCGAACTCGAAGCCGCTTTCATCGCGGCGATGGTTCTCTCGGCCTCGATCTGGGTGGCTGCCTGAAGGCGAGCGAGCCGTGCCAGCTCTCCATTCAGCCGGGAACGTTCGCCTTCCCATTTAGCGGCGCTTTGCGTGATCTTATCGATCTCCGCATTCAACCGGGCGCGCTCCGTGTCCCATTCCGAAGACATTTCGGTCATTTTCGTTTTGAACTGTTCTTCCAGATGAGCACGCGTCTGGGTCAGCGCTTCCTCGAGACGCTGGGCTGCCTGGCTTTGAAGGGAAGCTTCCGTTTCGTGTACGGCTTGCAGGACACGATTTTGAAAGTCGGAGTCGAGGCCTTTGACTTCGCCGATGGCGCGCTCAAGCAGTGCGGCCAACGTCGACAGCGCTTCAAGGACGCGATCGGTTGCGGGCGCTTCCGGCGGCGTCTTGCTCACTGTGTTTTAAGACCCTCCTGACGGATGCGAAGTGGCCGAATTATAGCGGACGGTCTCCAGAAACCGGTACACGGAATTCAGATAGCGATCGCGATCCGTTCTGAAAGCCTCGCCGTGCGTGGCGCCTGGCACAATCAAAAGCTGTTTGAGAGGGTTCGGCGAAGCGTTATACATCTGTTCCGCCAATGCCGGAGGCATTCGGCGGTCGGCGCTCCCCGCGATAAAGAGGATGGGAACGTTGAGTTGTTTGATCGCGGCTTCGACGTCTCCGTCGTCCGGGTTGAATCCCATACGGAAAGCCGTGATCGCGACAATCAAATTGGAAATCGGAAACGAAGGCAGGTGAAAGAGAAGATTCAAGTGATGCGCCACCGTATCGCGAAACGACAGAAACGAGCTGTCGGAAATAATGGCTTGAAAGCCGGGGCACCGTTTCGCCGCCAGAATCGCGCTGGAAGCGCCCATTGAAACACCCCATAAAACCCGCGGCCGCCCGGGCGCTTTTTGCCCGGCGAGTTTCGACGCGGCGCACACATCGCGGCTCTCGAAGATACCGATCGTGGTGTAGGCATGGCCGCTCTGCCCGTGATTCCTCAGGTCGAACAGCAGTACTCCGTAGCCACGACGGCTGGCGTCGGCGGCCCGTTCGAGCATTTCCAGACGCGATCGATTCAGCCCGTGAACGAAAATGATGACCGGCATCGCCGCCTCGCCGGAGTTCCACCAGCCTTTCAGCGGAATGCCGTCGCTCGAAGCAAACGCCACATCGGTGACCGCCAGACCGGCAGCCTGGGCCGTCGCCGGTCCGCGCTCCCGGTACTGAAAGCGGCTATTGGTGATGAGAAACGATCCGGCAACCGGAAGCACAACCAGAAGGAAGAATCCGAGGAAACAGGCCGCGAGGATTAACAATCGTACCGCCCACTTTTTCATTGTTCCTCCACCACGTAGTTGGCAAGGACAGTCCGGCCGTCTTCATCGCGTATTTCATAGGTCACTTTGAACGGCGGGTCGGTTTCCACATTGCCGTTGAGTTGAACCCGTTGTTTTCCGTGCGGCGGGATCGTGCCGCCGACAACAACCGTCAACGGAAGCGTTTGTCCCTGCTGCAGGATCAACAGGCGCCGGCCAATGAAGTCGGCTTCGACATCCGCCCGTTTCCGAGGCTCAATTCGGGCCCGCAGTTCGATCGGAAGGTCTGTAACGGCCGTCGAACCCATATTCTCGATCACGATGGAAAACGCCTGCAAATACATGTGGCCGGCGGGATCGTTGACTTTCTTATCCAGCTCAATGCTGAATTTCAAGTGCGAATAGTCGGCGCTGCTGGCTCTCGGCCAGACCACCCAGACGACAAAGAGGAGAATCAGCAGCCCGGCATAAGGATAGGGCGTTTTCAGCCGGAAGCGCTGAACGATCTTTTCGAGGCGCGGGTTGCCGCGCGCTCCGAGCCGCTTACCGCACTTCGGACAGAAGAGGCTGTCTTCGGGTATGTGAAATCCGCAGAACCTGCAGAACATGGCTCAGGCCCAGTCTTTCGGCTGGTAAAATTCGAGCGCCTTCTCTTCGAGCGAACCGGGAGCGGGCGTAAAGTCGTAGACCCAGCGTACGAGCGGGGGCAGGCTCATCAGGATCGATTCGGTGCGGCCGCGGGTTTCCAGGCCGAAAATCGTTCCGCGGTCATAGAGGAGGTTAAACTCCACATATCTTCCGCGCCGGTAGAGCTGATACTGACGCTCCTGTTCACCATACGGCTCATTCAGGCGCCGCTGAACAATGGGAACATATGCGCTCAGAAACGAATTCCCGACATCTTGTACAAATGCGAAGTTCTTTTCGCGATCGCCCTGAAGGTAGTCGAAGAAAATCCCACCGATGCCGCGCATCTCGTTTCGATGTTTCAACGTAAAGTATTCATCACACCACTTCTTGAAACGCGGATAAAACTCGGTGTCGTTCCGGTCACAAGCCTGCTTGATCGTGCGGTGAAAATGAGACGCATCTTCGGCATAGGGATAACAGGGCGTGAGATCGGTTCCGCCGCCGAACCATTCGGCATCACCTTTTTCGAGATATCGAAAATTGGCATGAACGGCGGGGACCATTGGACTGCGCGGGTGAAGGACCAACGAGACACCTGCCGCAAAAAACGCCGTGCCGTTGCCATGGGGAATTTTCGAAGCAAACTGTTCGGGCAGGTTTCCGTGAACCGAGGAAAAATTGACTCCGGCTTTTTCGAAGACCTTTCCTTCCTCGAGGATGCGGGTCCGGCCGCCGCCGCCGCTCTGCCGGGACCAGATGTCCTCGCGGAAACGGACACCGTCGAGATCCTCAACCGCTTTGACGATGCGATCCTGCAAATCTTTGAAGTAGCTTTCGGTTCTATCGCGCCAATCCATATCCTCAGTGTCGAGCGATTATATACAATTACCCGGATATGAAATCCGACATCGACCGATACGTGGAAACATCACAAGCTGAATTCGAATCCAAACTGCGCGAATGGGTCGAGATTCCCACAGTCAGCGCCGAACCCGAACACAGCCCGGATATCCATCGCGGAGCTGAAGCCGCCGTCGCATACCTCCGTCGACTGGGCGGCGATGCCGAAGCGATTCCGACGCCGGGAAATCCCGTTGTCATCGGCAAATTCATAACCGGAACGAATCGTCCGACAGTGACGATATACAACCACCTCGATGTTCAGCCGGCGAACGAGCCCCAGTGGCAGCGCGCTCCGTTCGTCTTCCATAAGGAAGGCAACCGGTACATCGGCCGCGGCTCGACAGACGACAAAGGACCTGCGCTGACTGCATTGTTCGGCGCGCGGTACGCTTTGGAGCAGGGCATACCGGTCAACATCCAGTTCATCTGGGAGTTTGAAGAGGAGATCGGCAGCCCGAATTTTGAGCATTTCCTGAAGAGCAAAGCGGGCGATCTCCGGACCGACTCGATCGCTGTATCCGATACGATCTGGATCGCCAGAGGCAAGCCCGCTGTGGCGTACGGACTGCGCGGGCTGGCGCCTGTGCGGCTTGTGCTCGAGACGGGAACAAAGGACGTCCATTCGGGGGTCACCGGCGGCGCCACCCGGAATCCGATAACGGAACTCTGCCAATTGATTTCCGAGTGCTATGACGTCAAGAAAGGGCAGGTGAAGATTCCGGGTTTCTACGATGACGTGGCGAAACTGTCGAAGGCCGAAAGGGACAATTTTCTGGCCTCCGGTTTCAGTGTGAAGGAATTCAAGCGCGCCCACGAACTGAAGAAAATGCGAGAGGGCGATGCGGCGGATATCGCGAACCGGATCTGGGCCCGGCCAACCTTCGAAGTCCACGGAATCGTTGGCGGTTACACCGGGCCAGGTGTGAAGACCGCCATCCCATATCGAGCCGAAGCCAAAATCAGCATGCGTCTGGTTCCCAACCAGAGAGGCGAGAAGATCCTGAAACTGGTGAGAAAGTTCATCAAAGGGCGTAACCCGGACGTGGAATTTATTCCTGAATCCGTCTTGAACCCGTATCTCGGTCCGCATACGGGGCCACACGCCGATGCGGCGCGCGACGCGATGCGAAGCGCATTCGGCAGGAATCCGGCATTCGTGCGCGAAGGCGGCTCCATCGGCGCCGTCGTCACGATGCAGAAATACCTCAAGGCGCCGATTGTATTTTTAGGCCTCAGTCTTCCGGAGCATGGCTATCACGCCCCCAACGAGAACTTCGATTGGGAGCAGGCGTCGGGCGGAATGAAGATGTTCGCAAAGTATTTCGAAACCCTATCCCGCCTTCCGCTGTAACCGGCGCGACGTCAGGAGTTCGATTTTTTGTCCAAGATCTGACGAATCCACAGGCTTTACAAGATGCGCGGTGAATCCGGCGGCCAGCGCTTTCTGGATATCTCTTTCGAGCGTCGCTCCGGTGAGTGCGATCGCCGGAACGGAAGTCAGTGCAGGTATGGCCCGCACCCGCCGCATGAACTCGCATCCGTCGACATCCGGCATTCCGAGATCGGAAACGATGATGTCGGGGCCTACCCGCTTCGCGGCCTCCAGAGCCATACCGGCATTCGAGG
This sequence comes from Terriglobia bacterium, assembly GCA_036496425.1. Classification (NCBI taxonomy): domain Bacteria; kingdom Pseudomonadati; phylum Acidobacteriota; class Terriglobia; species Terriglobia bacterium. Next base: position 4,750 of record DASXLG010000273.1, read on the forward strand.
CAGCGTCGACTTCATATCCCAACCATTCCAGTTCGATTTGTAAAACGTACAAGACATCGGCCGAGTCTTCGACTAACAGCACTCGTGTCATGCGCAACACCTTGCAATTACACTTCCTGTGGCAACTGGATTCCGTGAGCGCTGCGGGCCTTCGGGAATTTTTTACCTCACGCCCGGTGTGAATTCCGCTGAGAACTCCGATACCAGTCATCTTCTATCTGATAACCCATTGATTTCACGGCTGAGACCGATTGGTAGACCTCGTGCACAGGTACGGCGAACGACTTGGAGTGTGGAATGGACGGATCACCAGTTCGCGGCACTGAAAGAACTCCTATTGCACGATTAAATGAGTCACGGGACGTAGAAACTTTCCACGGTGATCTGATCCGGATTATCGGCAACGACCTCCATCATGCGGAGGTATTCTTTGGCCTGTTCGACACGCTTTCGAAAAGCCAGCAGATCCCATCGTGGGTAAAATCCCATCTGGATCGGCACCCGGCGCTCTACAAGAAACTGGAACAGGGAGAGATGGCCGGCATCAGCCATGCGGAAGAAAGTCCTGTACTTCGTCCCGCAAGCGCGGCCCGCTCGAGCGTCGTTTTGATTCCGCTCATCAATGAGAGCGCGCTGCAAGCGGTCATCGGCCTGGTGTCGCCGATGGACGCACCGCAATTGTCCGCAGAAGAAATCGAGAGTGTCCGCCAGCTGGCCTATGAGTTATCTCCCATCCTCGGCCGCCTGCAGCAAATCGAACAGTTACTCCAGGAAAACAGCAGATTGAAGGCGGCCGCCGGCCGTGTTGACGAGATCGAAAAAGATCTCGCCGGGATCGCCGCTGAAAGAAATGAGCTCGGCGCTCTGATCCAGATGCGGTCGCACCTCCAGGCAAACGTCGCACATGAATTGAGGACACCTCTCGCCGCCATTCGTGGTTATGCGCGGATGATCGCGGATGGCCGCGGTGGAGAAGTCAATTCCACACATAAGGACTATCTCCGGGTCGTCATGGAGAATACCAACCGGATGATCGGCCTTGTCAGCTGGATGAGCTACGTCTCCGAGTTGACGGCGCAACACCTCACGCTGAGCGTGTTTGATTTACGGCCCGTGTGGATGGAGTCCGTACAGTCCATGCGGCAGAAGCTTGCGGACAAGTCTCTGCAACTCACCGCCAAAATTCCGGAAGAACCTTTTGTGGTCGTGGGCGACCAGGACAAGCTCGCCTACGTGTTCACTGAACTTATCGCTGCCGCCGCATCTGTTTCAAACGCATCGGGGACGATCTCCGCGGAGTTTTCGCACGGCAGGGATAAGGAAGTGACGGTCAAAATCAACGAGAAAGGCGCTTCGATTCCAGCAGAAGCGCTGACAAAGATCTTCGATCGGTCCTTCAACGCGATTACGAAACCGGCGGTGGAGCACGCAGACTCCGATGCCGTCAATCTCTCCGGTGTGTATGACGTTGTGGGAATGCACGGAGGCCGGGTTTTTGTGAATAGTACCGCAGGACAGGGCGCGACATTCCTGTTCACACTGCCGGCCGTGAGTATGGCCGGTGAGGAAAATAGCCATGAGCAAGCAGTCCATTCTGGTCGTAGACGACGATAAAAACACCCGCGATTACCTCGCTGCTTTTCTGGGTTCCTCCGGCTACGAGGTCGATTGTCTGGGGTCCGGAGATGAGGCGATCGAACGTCTCGCCTCCGGGTACTCACCTTCGATGATATTGCTGGACGTGATGCTGCCCGGCAAGGACGGAATCGAGGTTTTGTCGAACGTCAAAACCATACATCCAGCGCTACCGATCATCATCCTTTCCGGAATCGGACAGATCAAGACCGTCGTTGAAGCCATGAAGATCGGCGCTTCCGACTATCTGACGAAACCGTTCGAGGAAGAAGCTCTCGAACTCGCGATCCAGAACGCGCTGGAGAAAGAACGGCTCAAAGAAGAAGTCAAGACACTGAAGCAACAGCTTGCCTACGTGGAGCAGGGAAATATCCTGACCTCAAACCCCTCGATGCTCCGGATCATCGACATCTCGCGTCACGTCGCAAGCACAGACGTACCAGTCCTGATCCTGGGCGAATCCGGCGTGGGCAAGGAGGTCGTCGCAAGTTTCATTCACGAGCAGTCGAATCGCATGGATGGCCCGTTCGTTAAAGTGAACTGCGCGGCGCTGCCGCACGAACTCCTGGAATCCGAACTGTTCGGCTACGAGCGCGGCGCCTTTACGGGAGCAATTCGAGACAAAATGGGAAAATTTGAGCAGGCGGACAAGGGAACGCTCCTGCTCGACGAAATCGGCGAAATGAGCCCGCATCTTCAGGCAAAGCTTCTCCATGTTCTCCAGGATGCCGAATTCAGCCGCCTTGGCGGCAAGAAACCGGTCAAGGTGAACGTACGGATTCTGGCGGCAACAAACAAGAAACTGAAGGAAGCCGTCCTCAAAGGCGAGTTCCGAAACGACCTGTACTTCCGGTTGAACGTGATCAAACTCGAAGTCCCCCCGCTACGCGAGCGGCGCGAGGACATCCCGCTGTTGTGCAACCACTTCCTCGAGAAGTATCGCGAGCGCTACCAGAGCTCCGTGCAGATCATCCCAAAGGACCTCATGGAGTCTTTCCTTCGCTATGACTGGCCCGGGAACGTCCGCCAGCTGGAGAATATTATTAAACGGTACCTCATTCTCCCCGACGCCGACATCACAGGCGAACTGCGGAATGCGTCGCCCGAAGCGGTCGCGGTTCCGATCCAACCCGTCAACCTCTCGCTCAAAGAGGTCGCAGGACACGCCGCGGAAATGGCGGAGAAAGAAGTTGTCCTTCGGATGCTGGAGGAGACGGGCTGGAACAGAAAGGAATCAGCCCGCCGTTTGAAAATCTCGTACAAAGCGCTGCGCAACAAGCTGAAGAAGTGGCAGCTGGTACGTGAACGGCCGTCCGAAGGTGTCCGGACGCTGGTCAAGAGCGCTTAAATGAACTGCGCGTCAAATATGTAGTCGCGGGCTAAAGCCCGCGACTACTGAGCCTTGACGACATCCCAGTAGGATTCGAGCCGCCGGGCATCATAGTCCTGGATGAAGCGCGGGATCGAAGCGACTATGGAAGTCGATCGATGTCCGGGCACATTCAACGGATGAGCTGGCCCGTTCGCGAAATCCGAACGGATAAAGACCGAGTCGTCGCTGAGCGGCAGGCTCTTCACGTTGGCGACATAGCGGCTCCAGGTTGGGCGGTCGAACAGATAATACTCGACGTTCGACGTGTAAAACGCCGACACACGCAGGCCATTGGTCTTCAGAAATGATCCAACCGTCCTTAGCGCATGCGAGCCCGCGAAATCGCCGACGATCGGGATCAGCCGATTTTCGGCTTCAAACTTCTTAAGCCACTGAAACAACTCCTCTGACGAAAGGTAGCTCTGTTCGCGGCCGTGCCGATCCGTCTCGAGGAGCATTTCTTCATAGGTGGGATAATTCAACGCGTTCCCCCGGCCGATCGAAGAGAAGCGAAGACTGAGATTCTGTTCCCAGAAGCTCCGATAAACGTATTCGATTTTGCCCAGATCGTCCGCTGAAAGTCTTACTTTGGCCGTTCCGGTAATGGCCTTTTTGACGGCATCCAGATTTTTATCGAACAACTTCTCGCTGGTCGGCGAACTGCGAACCGCTTGAAGTATGTCTTCCAGTCTTGCGCCGGGCTTGACGCGCGGCGGCTCCCGGGATACAAGCAGAGCCAGGTATTCCACGCGGTCAGATGCCAGTGAAAAAAGAGCTTTGTACCAGAGATGTTCCAGCATGTTCTGCCGTCGAATGTCCGTTACGATGGCGAGCACAGGGCGCGTATGAACGATGTAGGAGAAATTCTGGTCGGGACCGACGCCGAGGTAAATCCCTCCGGGACTCACTCGAGCGTGCAGATCGTCGATGACGTGAAGATACGAGGTTTCATTCGAAATGAAGTTGTCGGAATCAAAGTACCCTTCAGGTTCCGACCATTGCTCGATATAGCGGTTGAACTGGTCGATCGAGACTTGAACATCGCCTGCAGCCCGTGCGGCACGGGGCTGTTCCCGGCCCCAGGGAGCCACGGCCGCGCCAAGAAGCACGAGAAACGTGAGTCCCGCGCCTGCAACCCACCTCCGGCTCAGCTTGGAAATACTCGACATAACGATTGCAAACCAATATACCTCTGGAAATCGGATTTTCGAAATTTAGAATTGGAGATTACAATATGCCGGTGACGACCCGGATACCAGCAGTGAGCGCAAGACCCTTTCAAATTCGAGCAGCGGCTCCACCAGACATGGACCAGCTTTGCGAGCTGGCGACGCAGCTGTTGACGAACATCCGCGCGGAAGGAACCAGCGAGGACGCCCGCCGCGTCTTCGAGCACATTATGAACTCAACGGACCGGGGCCTTGTGGTGGTGGCTGAAAACAAGAACGGAACACTCTGCGGCTACGCTTATGCCTCGTATGAATGGCGCGCTGAATTCTGCGGTGAAACCATGGACATCGTCGCGTTGTTCGTCGCTCCGCAATGGAGAGGCAAAGGTGTCGGCGGCGGGCTGATCACCTCGCTGCTCGAAAATGCGAAAGAGCGCGGGATTCGCCGCATCAGCGCCGAAGTTCACCCGGGAAACGCCGCGATTGAGCGAACCCTGGAATCCAGTGGGTTCGATCCGGAGCGCCGGACGCTCTGGGGCTTCCGGCTGTAGACTTTATTTCAGATTCTGCGGAACCTTGACCGCCTGCCTCGACGCCGGCACGTAAAAACGCGACGCGTATTCCTTCAGCATCCGGCTGGCGGAAAACCTGGGAACAATAGAGCGGATGGATTCTTTCAACATCTGGATCCATCCGTGCGGCAGTCCGTTCTGGTCGCGTTCGTAGTAGAGCGGAACAATCTGCTGCTCGAGCAGTTTGTACAGCGATTCGGCATCCCCGGCGTCATCGTAATGCACTTCAAGATCTTCCGGCGGATCGCCGATCGCCCATCCGTTATTTCCGTTGTAGCCTTCGTACCACCAGCCATCGAGCACACTGACGTTGAGCACGCCGTTCATGGCGGCTTTCTGCCCGCTGGTCCCGCAAGCCTCGAGCGGAGGCCGCGGGTTATTCATCCAGACGTCCACGCCCTGGGTGAAGAAATGGGCGGCATGCATTTCATAGTTCTCGATAAAGGCAACATGACCCGCCATGCCGTTATCGGCAGCCAGCGAGTAGATCTGATGGATCAGGTGTTTGCCGTGTTCGTCCGCCGGATGCGCCTTGCCGGCGAACACAATCTGCACGGGGCGCCACTGATCGAGCATCATTGTCTTGATCCGGTGCAGATCGTGGAAAAGCAGCGCGGCGCGCTTGTAGCCCGTAAACCGCCGCGCGAAACCAATCGTCAAGGCTTCCGGATCGAGCAGCGTCCCCATGGCGATGACCTGCCGGGGCTCTACCCGATCGCGCGACCAGCGGTCCCGCGCACGCTCGCGTGCAAACGTTAAAAACTTCCGTTTCAGCAGGAGATGGACGCTCCAGATTTCCTCATCCGGAATATCCATAACGCGGTTCCAGAACGAGATATCGTCGTGCCGGTCGACCCATTCCGGCCCAAGGTAGCGGTCGAACAGCAAACTTAGCTCCTGCGCGATCCAGGTCGGGGCATGGACGCCATTCGTCACGAAGGTGATGGGAACCTTGTCCTCGGGCAGCTCCGGCCAGACCACCTGCCACATCCGCCGCGTCACGCGGCCATGAAGATAGCTGACTCCATTCCGCCACCCGCACATCCGCAGCGCCAGAACCGTCATATTGAAAGAATCTCCGAAACGGCCCAGGTCCATGAACTCCTGCTTGCTCAGCGCAAGATCATCCCAATAGCCGGCGAAGTGCTTCTCCATCATGTGGAAGGGAAACGTATCGTGTCCGGCAGGAACCGGCGTGTGGGTCGTGAACAGGCTCGTGGCGCGAATCTGCTCGGCGGCCTCTTCGAAGGTCTGACCCTGTTGGACGAGTTCCCGGGCCCGTTCGAGAAGCATGAATGCGGTGTGCCCCTCGTTGGCGTGGAAGACGGCAGGCTGAATGCCGAGCCCGCGAAGGACGCGAACGCCGCCGATGCCAAGGACAATCTCCTGACGGACGCGATGTTCCTTGTCGCCGCCGTATAGCCTGGCGGTGAGCTCCCGGTCCCCATGCTGGTTCTCTTCGACGTCGGTATCCATCAAGTACAGAGGCATGGCGCCGAGATTCACTCGCCACACGACGACGAACACATTCAAACTGCCGACATTCAGCTCGACCAGGAATCGCTCTTCATGGTTCGGGCTCGCGGACTCGATCGGTGCTTCTTTCCGGTCGAGCAATTCGTAAATATCTTCCTGCCACCCATCAGCCTGAATCCGCTGGTGAAAGTATCCCTGTGGATAAACAAAGCCGACGCCGACCAGCGGAATCCCGAGGTCGCTCGATTCCTTACAGTGATCTCCGGCAAGAATGCCCAGACCGCCCGAATAAATAGGCAGCGAGGTGTGGAGGCCGAACTCGGCCGAGAAATAGCCGATCGGCTGCTTGGCGAGCTCCGGGAACTGCGTTGGAAACCACTTGTCGTTCCGGCGGGTTGCGCGATCGAGGCTCTTCATCGTGACGTCGTATTCACGCAGGAAGTCCGGATCCCGCCCGGCAGCGACAAGACGTACCGGCTCGATCGTGTGCAGAAGTTTTACGGGATTGTGCTGGGTATTTTTCCAGACGTCCGGATCCAGACGCTTGAACAGGAGCCGGGCACGATAGTCCCAACTCCACTTCAGATTGTATGCAAGTTCTTCCAGCCGCTCGATTCGCGCTGGAATCTCGGGAAATCTCCGTGTCTGCATCGATGAATTTTTAGAAAACCGCAGTTGTGTTTCAGGCCGTTAGACAGCGCTCAAAGCTCTCGACGAAATAATCCAGTTCCTCGTCTGTAACGTGCCCCACATGGCCGATCCGGAAAATGGTGTACTTTATCTTTCCTAACCCGCCTGCAATCTGAATCCCGAAATCATTCTCGAGACGCCGCCGCAGGCCGACCATGTCGAACCCACCCGGAGGAATTACACCGGTAATTCCGTTTCCAGGCTTCAGCGCATAAATTTCCATACCCGACCGCCTCACCAGATCACGGATCCGATCCGCCACTTGGGCACGACGGGCAAAGACCTTCTGCATTCCCTGAGAGTGGATGAATTCCAGAGAACCATCCAATTCAAACAATAACGATAATGCGGGGGTAAAGGGAACAGTTCCTTTCAATTTCTTCCAATCAAAGTAAAAGCGCGGGGTTTTCGTGCGTTCGCTTCTTTCCCACGCCCGGCTGCCGACAGCGATCACGGCAAGTCCGGGGGAAACCATTAATCCCTTCTGCGATCCGACAACGACAACGTCAATGTTCCAGTCATCCATGCTCATCGGCGATACGGCCAGTCCCGAGACCGCGTCCGCAACCAGAACCTTGCCCTGCGAGCGAACGGCCTTGCCAATCGCCGGCATGTCGTTCAGGACGCCGGTTGAGCTTTCGCTCCAGGTGTGAAAAACAACTTCGGCCTTCGGCCACTGCTTCAGGCCCGTTTCGACTTCTTCGGTGTTCGCGCCGCGCCGCCAGTCCACCTCAATGATGCGGGTATTCAGACCGTACGCGTTGGCAATATCGGCCCAGCGCATCGAAAACGTTCCCCCGACCACAACGATAACCTCGTCCCCCGGAGAGGTCAGGTTCACAACCGCGGATTCCATCGCTCCGGTGCCGGACGAAGCCTGAAACAAAACGCTGCCTGTCGTGCCAAATAATGGCCGGCAACCCTTCTCCAGCCTGGTCAACAATTCGAGCATCTGGGGCGACCGGTGGTTGAACAACGGCCTGTCTCCTGCTGCGCGAACCGGATCCGGGACCTGCATCGGGCCGGGCAAAAACAACAATGGCTTTCTCATTACGACTTAAAAAACTCCCTTCGAGGCAAAATATGATCATAACGCTAAAGACGCGCGAGCGGATAGTATAGGGGGATCATGCGGCCTCCTGAATATCATCAGCCTCCCGATCTGCGGTCCGCGGGCCGCGTCCTTGTGCGCCTTGGCATTGCTGTTTTCATTCTGATCGCGGGATTGCAATCCATTTCGTTTTATGTGGAAAGCCTGTGGTACGGCAGCCTGGGCTTCACTTCGGTCTACTGGTACCGCTTGCGCGCGCAATCCACCCTGTTCCTTGCTGTATCCCTTGTCACCGCCTTTATGCTGTGGCTCATCTTTCGCCTGGTTACACCCCCATCCGGAAACACCCGTCGCCCGTTTCTTCAATTCGGACAGGAAGCAATTCTGATTCCCACGCGAGATACGCTAAAACGTCTGGCTTTGCCGGTGGCCATCGTTGTAGGCATTTTCTTTGGTATCTCGTTCAGTTCCGACTGGAGCACTTACGCCGCTTTCATCAATCGAGTTCCGACACCGACGATTTCGGATCCTGTTTTCGGGCGCTCGTTATCGTTCTATCTGTTTACGCTGCCGGTCCTGGAATCGATTGCCGGATGGCTTCTTGGAATCACAATCATTGGACTGGTCGCGGCGATCTTCCTTTCGATCACCGATGTTTCGGCGGTTTTCAAAGGCGTATCGTTTGGTGTGACGCTTGTCCTGCTTGCAGTCGCTTTTCAGGCCTGGGTCAGCCGGTTTGCGCTTCTGTACGACGAGAACCCACTCTTTACGGGCGTTAGATATGTCGACGACAAAATCATCATTCCGGGGCTGACGCTTGTGATCGCTGCCCTCGTTGTCGGCGCTGTCATCGCCGCCGCAAATATCCGGGCCGGCCGGCTTGGGAATCTTGCGTTGGCTGCGGGTGTGCCTGCCCTTACCTATCTCGTGGCTGGCGTAATCGCACCTTTTTATGTCAACACATTTGTCGTCCGGCCGAATGAGCTTGTGCGGGAACGCCCCTATATCAGCAACAATATCGCGTCCACCAGGAAAGCCTATGCGCTCGAGCACATCGAGGAAATTCCATTTGAGCCGCGCGTGACGAATGCAGTGTTCGACCCCTCGGCGCATCAGGAAACGTTGGACAACATCCGGCTCTGGGATTGGCGCGCGCTGCAATCGACCTTGCGGCAGATCCAGGAAATCCGAACGTATTACGATTTTCCGGACATCGACGTCGATCGCTATACCATCAACGGAAAGACGGAGTCCGTGATGCTTGCGGCCAGGGAACTGAGCTTGAGCAAACTTCCTTCGGGCACACAGAATTGGGTCAACGAACGGCTGGTCTACACGCATGGTTATGGCGTCACCATGAGTCCCGTCAGCCGCTTCACGAAGGAAGGGCTGCCCGAGTTCATCCTCTCCAATATGCCGGTCGAGAGTACGCAGCCCGACATCCGCGTGACCCGCCCGGAAATCTATTTTGGAGAGATTACGGACTGGCCTGTCTACGTCAAAACCAAACAGAAGGAATTCAACTACCCGGAAGGCGAAGCCAACAACTACACCTCATACCAGGGCGCCGGCGGAATCCAGATGGGATCCTTTTTCCGCCGTCTCCTCATCGCCTGGTACATCAACGACATCACCAAGGTTCCATTCTCAGACGACATCACTGCCGACAGCGCGCTGCTGATGCGGCGGAACATCCGGGAGCGTGTTTCCGAACTCGCGCCCTTCCTCTTATTCGATGAAGACCCATACATCGTCGTGGGCGCCGACGGCAAGCTGTATTGGATCATGGACGGTTTTACAACGTCGGATCGCTACCCTTATTCCAGACACGTTACCCTTGGCGACCGGTCGCTGAATTACATCCGCAACAGCGTCAAAGCCGTTATCGATGCATATGACGGAAGCGTTCATTTTTATGTTTTCGATCCGGCGGATCCCCTGATTCAGTCGTACCGCAAGATGTTTCCCGCTCTCTTCACAGATGTGAAGGAGATGCCCGATTTCCTGCGTGCGCACGTACGGTATCCGGATCTGCTCTTCCGGATTCAGGCGAATATCTATTCGACCTATCACGTTGAAAACGAGCAGGTGTTTTACGGCCGGGAAGATGTGTGGACCGTCGCGCAGCAGGGAAGAGGCCAGCAAGGCCAGTCCTCGACCGACAATATCGAGCCCTTTTACGTCTCCATGCGATTCCCGGGAGACAAGCAGCAGGAATTTGTCTCGATTCTGCCCTTCACGCCGTCAAATCGAAATAACCTCATTGGATGGATGGCCGGGCGCAGCGATGGAGACAAATACGGTACGCTGAGAGCCTACCGGTTTCCGAAGACCCGCTTCGTCGATGGACCGCTCCAGATACAGGCTCGGATCGACCAGGATCCTCAGCTGTCTTCCCAACTGACGCTGTGGAATCAGCAGGGATCGACGGTGATTCGCGGCAACCTCCTCGTCCTGCCGCTCGAGGATACGTTGCTGTTTGTTGAACCGATCTATCTTCAGGCCGAGCGTAGTCCGATGCCGGAGTTACGGCTCGTCGTTCTCGCCACGCAGGATCGTCTCGCATATGCGCCGCGATTCCCCGAAGCACTTGCTCAACTCCTTCAATCGAGTCCCGCGGCAACAACGGCTGCGGCATCGCCAAGTCCGCAGCCTCAACAGTCTGTTCCGGCGTCTGCAGCCCCAGCCCCGGCTCAACCTCCGGATATCCGCTCGCTCGCAGACCGCGCCAACCAGGCGCTTACCGACTATCAGCGGCTGACCTCGCAAGGAAAACTTGGCGAAGCCGGAGCCAGACTGGACGAATTGAAACAAGTCCTGGAAGAAATGAACCGGAAGCGCTGAGGAAACCGGGGCTCGGCCCCTTAACGCAAGCCCTTCGCGAATTCCAGTGCGATCAGCGGCGCATCCGGATTGTTTTCGTGCTTGATGTAGGCAAAAACCTCGATGCCGCTGTCCGCCCAATTGCGGATCCGGTCCTGCCATCGCCCGCGCTGAGCGTCTGTGTACTGCGATCTTCGGAGGCGAACATAGATAAATCCAGCCGTCACCTCCAATGGCGTCGTATGGTCGTCCGCGTCGTGAATACATAAACCGATGTTGTGCCGCCGCAACAGCCCGAAAACCTCATCGATGAACCACGAGTCATGGCGGAATTCGAAAGCGGCCGGGATGCCGCGAGGCAAAACCGAGAGAAACATCTCCAGTTTTTGAATGTCGCACTTGAAGAATGGCGGCAACTGGAACAGCACCATTCCCAGCCTGTTTTCGAGCCCAGGCACGACGCTCACGAAGTAATCCAATGCTTCCGAGGGAATCTTTAACCGTTGCCGATGTGTGATTTGCTGAGAAGCCTTAAGGGTAAACTTGAATTGATCGGGAGTGGCAGCCTTCCAGGCATCGATGGTCTTGGCGCTCGGCATCCTGTAAAAGGTGTAGTCGATCTCGACACTGTTCAACTGCCGTGAGTAATAGTGCAGGAACTGCTTTTCCGAAAGGCCTTCGGGATAGAATTTCGGCCTCCATTCTTTATAGCTGAAGCCCGACGTACCGAACCAGATTCGCGCCATTCGGGCATTATCGCGCACGCTATCGCAAATAATGGCGTGAATATTGGGCCGCAGGCATGCCTCCCAGTAAATCCCGCAAAAACAGGCCGTTTTTTGCATTTTGTGCGGCGCTTTTCAACAGTGGCGCGGGTGTCCGGATTCGGTGCAAACTGCTATAACCGTTGATTTTAGTTGGCTTATTCTGGATCTGGCCAGACTTTTCCACAGGCTTTTCCACAATCTTTGTTCACAATCCGGTAACACGGGCTTTTAGTTTACATAATAGCCCTTATAAGCATATTGGCAGAGTAGCGACTTCAATTTCAGCCGTAGGCTATAATGGCGTTGATGTCCCATCTGGATCAGCTTCAGCGCCCTATGCGGGACCTGCGGATCTCCGTCACGGATCGATGCAACTTTCGTTGTACCTATTGCATGCCTTTCGACGAGTACACGTGGATCGAGCGGCAACAAGTTCTGTCTTTCGAGGAGATTGAACGGGTTGTCCGGCTGTTTCTGGATTTCGGCATTCAAAAAGTCCGGCTGACGGGCGGCGAACCTTTGGTTCGCAAGGATCTCCACAGCCTCGTGAAACGGTTGTCGGCAATCGAGGGCTTAAACGATCTTTCGCTGACGACCAACGGCGCCTTGCTCGCCGAACAGGCTTCGGACCTGCATAAGGCCGGGCTGTCCCGTATCAATGTAAGCATCGACACGCTG
>DASXLG010000274.1 GCA_036496425.1 Terriglobia bacterium
ATTTGACTTGGCGTGCGGGTTTTCGACACGCCCTCAGGTTCAAACTCGGGCTCACGTCGTTAACTGGAGCTCCTGCTCCGGCCGGTCTGAATCGGCGGAACTGTTGCCGCCCTCGAGGTGGGCTGGTATCCGGACGGTGAACGTGGTCCCGACTCCGGGGCTGCTTTCGACAGCAATGGAGCCGTGCATGAGCCAGCACAGGCGTTGACTGATCGCTAACCCGAGACCAGTTCCACCGTACCGACGCGTCGTCGATGCGTCGGCCTGCCTGAACTCCTGAAACAAACGCGACAATTGTTCCGGAGTCATGCCGACGCCGGAGTCCGCCACCTGCAGCTTGAGTTCGGTGTTGGCGCCCTGGACTTCAAGAGCGACGCGCAGACGGACTTCTCCGTTCTCGGTAAATTTGCAGGCATTGCTGATGAGATTCAGGAGTACCTGCTGAACTCTGGTGCGGTCCTGGTGTATGAGACCGATTGGATCAGGCGATTCAACGACAAGAGTGTTTCCTCGCGAGGACGCCAGGGGCTCGGAGGTGTTGATCACGTTGGTAATCACGTCTTCCAGGTCGAATTCCGACACATCCAGTTCCATTCGCCTGGCTTCTATCTTGGATAAATCGAGGACGTCATTGATGAGCGCGAGAAGGTGCCGGCTCGCCGCCAGCACGCGGGCCAGGTCCGGGACAAATTCCTGGAGCTGCTGCTCTTCCGCCTCTTCTTTCATCAGTTCGCTGTAGCCGATGATGGCATTGAGAGGCGTGCGCAACTCATGGCTCATGCTGGCGAGGAAGGCGCTTTTCGCGCTGTTTGCCTCTTCGGCGGCATCGCGTGCCTCGCTGAGGTGCTGATGTGCGGCTTCCAGGCCGCGGGTCCGTACCGAAGCTTCTTCGTGCCAGTGCACCAGCGCATCGGTCATGCCGTTAAAGGCCCGGGCAAGCTGTACCTCTTCCGCGCTGCCGCGCGCCGGGACGCGGTTATGCCAATCGCCTTCTGCAATGCTCATTGCCGCTTGCGAGATGGTGCGCAGGTGCCGGGATATCGTTCGACTGGAGAACACCAGCAATCCGATTCCGATTCCGAAGATGATGGCTGCAACCCAAAGCAATCGTGCCCGGATGCTGGCCAGCAACAGCTGGGTTGGCCGCAGGTCGACCATGAGAAGCAGAGAACTGGTATTGGCCTCGGTGTCGTTGAGGATGGAATAGCGCCCGCCGATGTAACGCTCCCCAAAGAAGTAGCTACGCTGTGGGGATTCCCCACCTTTTGGGCTGAGAGGAACATGGACCGGCAGCGCCGCGATTTCTCGTCGGTCCGAGGGCTTCAGACTCGTGGCTGCAACCCTGCCACCTGCAAAGAAGGTAACGTCGGTTTGCGTCAGATTCGCCAACTCGGCGGCCACTTTGTCATCGAGGATATATGTCGCCCTCAGCACGCCCAGGGTTTCTGTGAGGAACATTGCAGGCTCCGAAACGACCAGATAAAGCGAGCCATTCGATGTGATCACAGAATGCTTGGTTTCCCGGCTCAGGCCCGGGATCGATAATGAAAAGGGCCGTGTGCCATCCTGGCCGGCGAACCCGAACTCCTTTCCGTCGACGTCCAGAATGGCGCATTCGTCGGCGTTCAGCTGGGTTCGGTAGTGCTCCGCCAGTTGATCCATCGTCGGACGATCGGACCGCGCGTCCGGCTCGCTGAGGATGGCTCGGAAAGCGGGCAGTTCCGCGATCAGGCGTAGTTGAGTACGCACGAAGCTCTCACGGTTATTGAGCAGTCTGTCCACTGCCTGTTGTGCAGCGCTGAGCCTTTCGTTCGCCTGACTTTTTTCGTAGGCCGAAACCAGCTGCGAAGCGGCCAGCAGGAGAGTAATAACAGTGATCCCGCATACGGCCAGACCGGAAAGGAAGACGCGCGTCTGAAGGCTCTGATGCCAGAGAACCGGATCTTCCCGCTGTGCCACGTTGCTCTCCATTACCTCGCGCCGCGGCCCAGCAAATTTCCAGGGCGGACGCTGTAAGTCAGTGCGATATCCATGGACGTGTGGCCTGGATCGGCGGCCACATCATAAGGTTGGCGGACGTGGTTGATTTCAGCCATTAGACCGCCCGTCAGCCGGATCCTGGCGCCTAAAGTGTAACGTCGAGGGAATTCCGAGAATGGTCCGGCAAGATAGTCCAGCCGTTCGATCCGTGCGACTGCAGTAACGGGTCCCATCGACGGGCGATGGACAAGTACGTCCGCATAACCTCCATGCGTTCTGGTGCCCAGGAACGGCCGGCCGGCGATCCACTCGCCGCGCAGTTGTACGCCGTTCTTCATCCAGCGGAGATCGACGCCGGTGAATTCTGTCGTCCCGGTGGCGAAAAACCAGCCTGTGGATGGCCGCGTCCGGATGTAGCTCACTCCGGCAATAAACGGGCCTCCTGCGCCTTGAACGTGTACGACAGTGTCCAGACCACGGGCGCGGGAATATGGATCCTGGTCTGTCGGGATGCCGGCGCTGACTTCGGCGGAGAGCCAGGTTGTGCCCGCCATGACACTGCCGCCGGTCTCCAGATAGTTGTTGGATAGCGCCCAGTAATAGCTGTTGCGTATCAGCGGCGCCCGAAGGAAACCGGTATAGCCCTGATCGCTTCCGCTGTAGATGCCGAATGGAGTCCGGTACCTGCCCAGTCGGACGCCGAGCAGGCGGTCGCCCTTGATTTCCGTTTTTTCGAGTTTCAATTCCAGAAGGCTCAGGTTCGGATGATAGGGATAGGCGGCGCCGAAGGCGTCGGATGCCGACCCGTGTCTTGTCGCCCAGGAAGCATCACCATAGAAATTCCAGCCGTGGATCTCGCCGAATCCGCGCACCGCGGTTGCCCCTGCTTCAAGGTTTTCCGTGGTTGCAGCGGCGGTTACATCCGCCTCGAGGGTCAGCGACTGGGCATCGGCGTTCGCGGAACCAAATGCCGCAGAGGTCAAGATGACCATTGTGAGCAAGACGCTCACTCGACGGGCCACACAACCTCCAGCGCCGTGTTCGGTGCTACGGTGACCTTGCCGGTTATCGTTGCTGCGGCCGCTCTCCATGCGTGATACGTGTACTGCCCATTGGGCACTCCATCGAGAGAGAAATTGCCGGTGCGATCCGTGACGGCATAGTAAGGGCTGTCGACGACAACAATATAGGCAGCCATGCCCGGATGAATGTTGCAGAACAACCGGCTGACACCCGCGTGATCGAACTGCACATCGCGGACCTGACCCACAGGGTACAGGCCGAGGTCGAACCTCTTGCCGTCGCGGAAAGAAAATACGTTGTGCAGGACGCGGTCGTTATTTGGAAATCGAACGGTCGAGCCGGTCGATACAGCCAGCACCGCCGGCGAGAAGGCGAGATTTCGCTGATCCAGTACAGCTTGCCGGAGTGGACGGGGGGCGTCTGGCGCTTCAATCCAGATCACGGCGCCTTCCGCCGGCTTGCCGCCAACCGTCACGCGGCCTTTGACGCTGGTAACGTCCGCGCAGAATACGAGCAATCCCGTACAGATGACCAGAAGTCCGCAAACGATGACCAATCCTATTGGGCGCAACGTTCTCATGGATGCCTTATCGGCCAGACTCTGGAA
Organism: Terriglobia bacterium; assembly: GCA_036496425.1. Lineage (NCBI taxonomy): Bacteria > Pseudomonadati > Acidobacteriota > Terriglobia > Terriglobia bacterium. Next base: position 3,611 of record DASXLG010000274.1, read on the forward strand.
GAGCTATAACGAAAAAGTGGAAAAACGGTGTTAGTCTATTTTCGCGGCAAGTTATAGAAAAACCTAGACTTGTGACGCCGAAAGTCAGCCGCGGATGACGCGGATGACGCAGATGCGGCGGATTACAATGCTCCCATCCGCGTCATCTGCGGCAAAAACCTGTTTCAGTAAAAGCCATGCCGGACTACGGCGACGAAACCTCTTCGCGTCCGGACTGATGAAACCAGTCGGTGCTGAGGTAGCGCTCGCCGGTGTCGGGAAGGATGGCGAGGACCCGTTTCCCGGGTCCGAGTTCGCGAGCGGCAATACAGCTTGCATGAAGGATGGCGCCGGACGAGATGCCGCAAAGCAGGCCTTCAGCTTCCGCGAGACGGTGAGCCGCGGCGGCAGCTTCTTCGTCGGTGACGGTCACAATCCGATCGATGAGGCTTTTGTTTAACACTTCGGGAACGAACCCCGCGCCGATGCCTTGAATTTTATGCATGCCGGGTTTACCGCCGGACAGGACCGGCGAGTCCGCCGGCTCCACGACGAAGAGTTTCAAATTCGCGATCTTCTGTTTCAGGATCTCGCCGGTGCCGGTGGCCGTGCCTCCCGTGCCGATGCCGACCACCAGCGCATCGAGTCTGCCGTCGACGACCTTCAGGATTTCCCGGGCGGTGGTCTCGCGGTGGATTTGCGGATTGGCCGGATTCCCGAATTGCCGCGGCATAAAGTAATCGGGATGTTCCCCAAGAATTTCTTCAGCCTTGTTGATGGCGCCCTGCATCAGCTCCAGCCGGTGAGTCAGGATGACTCGCGCTCCATAAGCTCTCAGC
>DASXLG010000275.1 GCA_036496425.1 Terriglobia bacterium
GATGGAACTCGGCAACCTCATGTTGCGCCTTACGCAACGCGGCAGGACTGGGGAAGGACTCGGTCACGCTCTTGCCCGCGACTCGTCGGGTCAGACGGAACTGAGGATCGTGGCCGGGATCATTGGGCTTGGCGCAATGACAGGACGGTTTACCGCAGCGGCGCACTACGGCCGTGATCGAACCCGGCCGCAGATCGCCCAGGCGGAGGAATTCTTCAAGGAGTCCGGATCGCTGCGATTCAAGACCTTCGAGGATGTGAGGCATGGAGCTTCCTTTCTGAACGTTATTATACGTTCAGCAATATGTCACAAAAAAAGAAAACTGCTCAGATGACAGCTTCCATGTCGCCCACCCCTCGGCGGGAATACTCAGCGGGGGGCGGGCGACATAGAAGTGGAGATCAAGCGGCCCGACGCGACTCCCAGTAGTCCTCAAAGCGGTTGTTGAGATGGCAACATCGCAAAGCGATGATTGCATTGGCGCCACGAAGGGTCCAGAACATGCCGGACTGTTTGAGGCGGGAGCCGATGACGGTCTTACAACCAGCTTCGATGACACCGGAGCCGACGAAGAGATGCTGGCGGCGAAACTTCGGGTAGCGCATACGCTCGGTGTTTTTTTCAAAGTAATCCGCCTCGATACGAAGCTTGTCGACAACCTCCGGATTGGTTAAAACTGTCGACCGAAGCGCGAGAACCAGCTTTTCGATTTTCCCTTTGTCGAGTAACCGCTTCTGGTGGATCTTCATCCAGACTTTCTGCTTCACGTCGTCGTTGGGATGCAGTTTGCGCGCTACATCCCACAAGTGTTGGCGAGCGTGATACAGATCTACGATCTGGATCGCACCCGGAAAGTGCACGTCGGCGTTATTCCAGATCCATTCGGCCCCGTCGCCAATGACGACTTTCTTTTCCGCGCGGTTCCAGCCGCGCTGCCAGGCTTCCAGGTAAATTCGTTTACCGAACTCGTCGGCATTTTCGATGCCACCGGTGTAAGTGGTGGAATCAGGATCGCGGATGGGGTAGCCCTCTTTGTCACATGTGGTCTGCGTGAAAACGCATCCGAGTTTGACTTCCCGTGTGTGGGCGGGCCGGCCTTCTGTCTTGCCTTGCCGTCCCACCGTCTCTTTCTTCACTACCGGTATTCCCGTGCCATCCATTTCGATATACAGGATCGGGATCGGTTCTCCCACTATTACCGGCAGATCCAGTTGTACGGCCCGCTGAATCTCTTTCTGCTCGCCTGCGGCGATATCGCCTCCGATTGCTTCCGCCGTGCGCTCCACGGCTTTGGTCGTCACCTCCAGACCGGCCAGCAGTTCCATCTGTCGGCGTCCATGATCGAAAGGCGCTTCCGCACCAACCAGCGCCAGCATGCGTCGAACGCCGGGTGACAGATCTGTCCCATCTATATCGAAACCGGCATCGGCGGGAAACTGGCCGTGATGGCATTGCGGACACAGATACCAGGGTCGCAGGAACTCCACCTGGCCCACTACAGTGAGTATGCGTCGGGAACGCATTTCGCGGTAACGAGCCTTCTGGCCGCATTGACAGAGAATCCCGCGTTTGTCCTGGTCTGGCGGATCACATCGCAGTAACTGGCTCAGCGCTGCCGCTCCGGCCCGATGCATCGCGGCCCGCATGGCCAACTCCACCGCTTCCAGATCGAGGCTGCCGGATTTACGAAAATCCTGAAAAATGAGCCGGAGCAGCCCGCTTACTTCCCGCTCGACTTCCCGTTGAAGCGCTTCCGCCGTTTTTTTTCCTGCGGCGATAACGAACTCTCAATCGGGCGTACGGCGCAGAGTTGTTCGCTTACCTCAACCACCTGTTCGCAGAGACTCTGAAAATGATGAAACTCTTCCACTTCAAGTTGTGCCTTTCGCAACGCCGCCGGTGAGGCGAACGTCTCGGTTACCGTCTTGCCCTGCACCTTCCGCGTCAGCCGGAAGTTCGGCCCATGGCCGATGCTTCCGACTTTGGCACAATGGCAAGTTGATTTTCCGCACTTTCCGGAAGTCGCGGTGATCGAACCTCGCCGCAGATCTCCGACTGAGCCAATTCGCTTCAACAGATCGGCCCGCTGCTTTTCCAACTGGAGTTCAGGATCAGACATTATTTTGCGCTCCCGGTCTTAGCGTATCTAAACGCTAAGATTCATGCCACAAAAAAAGAAAACTCGACAAACTGCCTTTCATGTCGCCCACCCGTCGCACGGTTGCTACCCCAAGTGACCGCTGTTCGTCATATAATCAGAAGTAGCGAGCCTGCGAGCGCACCGTTTTCGTTCCCCGCCGCGTCATGAAAATTATGAAAAGCCGCACGAAATTCATCGTCGTGATGTCGTCCACCTGCCTCGTGGCTTTGCTGCTGCTGGGCGGCGTCGTCAGCAAAGGGGCGCCGGCCGAAGCGAGTGCCGCGGCTACGTCGGACAACAGCATTTATAAGCATCTTGAGGTGTATTCGGAAGTCCTCTCGCGCATCAAGAGCGAATACGTAGAGGAGCCGGACATGAGCAATGTCACGCTCGGCGCGATGAACGGGTTGCTCGAAGCGATCGACCCTTACGCGAGCTACCTGAATGCTGATCAGTACAAGGATTACCTGAAAAATTACGACACGTACCGCGGCGATCTTGGGATGGTGCTGGCGAAGAAATATGGCTACGTGACG
>DASXLG010000276.1 GCA_036496425.1 Terriglobia bacterium
ACGTTCTATGCGCTGCCAGGACGCGTGCTGGTGGGCGGGCTCTCCAACTCTAAGGATCACGGCGGGGAAACCGGAATCGCGGTCTACAGCAACGCTGGCCAATTCCTTTCGGCGCGTCCGATGCCGGTCACAAACGGAGGCGACGGCTACGGCTATGATATTGGCATCAATCCGGCGAAGAACGCGCTGCTGACCTCCAGCTTTACTGGCTGGAACAACTACATGATGGATTTCGGCACCCTCGTTAAAGACCCGGACGCGATGAAGCACTTCGGCGCGACGATGGTGATGTGGAATCTGAAGTCGATGCAGCCGGCTCAAATTTTTAGCGTACCTGGCGCGCCGCTCGAAGTCCGCTGGTCCCTCAAGAAGGGAGACGACTGGGCGATCACGGCGACGGCCTTGACCGCGCAGCTCTGGCTCGTGAAGAAAGACGCAAATGGCGAATGGGTGGCGAAGGATGTCGCTTCAATTGGAGATCCGTCCAAGATACCGCTGCCCGTCGATATCTCGATAGCGTCTGATGCGAAGTCCCTCTGGATCAACACCTTCCTCGACGGCAAGACCCGACTATTCGACCTATCCAATCCGGAAAAGCCCGTGCAGATTTATGAGAAGCAAACCGGGAGCCAAGTCAACATGGTCTCCCAAAGCTGGGATGGAAAACGGGTCTACGTGACCACTTCGCTGCTTTCGAATTGGGACAAGAAGGGCGCTGACGACGAGCAATTCCTGAAAGCATTCGAATGGGACGGCAAGGAGCTGGCCCAGAAATTCGAGGTCGACTTCTATAAAGAGAAGCTTGGCCGCGCTCATCATATGAAGTTTACGGGAGGGGCGCTGTCTCCGACCGGCTATCCGGCCGGCACGATGGATCCCGATTGATCTCTTTGTCCTGCGCAACACGATCGTTAACGATCCGGTGTTTGGCGGCCGCTGCTCTCTTTACGGGAGTGGCGGGAGCCGCATCCGCTGCGGAGCCCGGAGGATTACCTTTTCCGGCGCCGGGAACCTACAAACTCGACAGGATACAGCGTGTACCCTTCAGCATCGTTCGTGACGGGCCTGGACTGCCGCACCTTCTCTCCACCTACACGACTGGAAAAATAACCCTCCTGACGTTCTTCTATACGCTGTGCACGGACCCCCAGGGTTGCCCCCTGGCTTGGAACGCATTCGAGGCGGTGCGTGAAAAAATCAAGGCCGATCCTGTATTGCATGGCAAGGCACAGCTGGTGTTTTTTAGTTTCGATCCGGTGCACGATAACGGCGAAACCCTGCAATTTTTTGCGGAAAGCTACAAGGCGGATTCCGGCATTATTCCCTGGCGCTTCATTGGGTCCTGGTCCAATCTGTTTCTTGAATACACCCTGAGGAGCTTTGGTCAGGAAATATCCACTCGAACCAACGCGAGTGGAGGGAAGCGCGTCGTCATTGAGCACCTTCTAAAAGTCTTTCTTATTGATCCCGAGGGTTGGGTTAGAGAAATCTATACCTCGGCTTTTCTCGATCCGGATGTGCTGATAAATGACATCAAGACGCTGCAACTCGATGAAAACAAAATTAATCTTTCTAATTAATGCGGTGTATGTGCCTGCTTGGCTGACAGCGATTGTTTTTATCGTGATCCCAAACCTCCCGCTAAGGCTGGCTGCCGTCGAACCGCCGCTCGAAGTCGGAGTTCCGATTGGGCTGCCGCCTTTGCCTACCGCTCTGGGCGACGGCATCATCGTCGCGCTCGGCAAAAAGTTGTTTTTCGATAGGAGGCTCTCCTTCAACGGCACCATGGCGTGCGGCATGTGTCATATCGAGCGGCAAGCCTTCACCTCAAATCAGTTGGCGACATCCGTGGGGATGGAGGGCAAGAGCCTTAGACGTAATGCGCCCAGTCTTTTCAACGTCGCTTACGAAACTAAACTGTTTCGCGACGGGAGAGAAAATTCACTGGAGACGCAGGCCTGGTCGCCGATCGTATCGTCTGCCGAAATGGCTGCGCCGTCGGTCGGCTGGGAACTTGCCAAAGTCCGCTCTCTTCCAGAACTATCCGGCGCTTTTCGAGCGGTCATTTCCGGGCCGCGGTGTTTCTATGGAAACGATCGGGATTGCCATCGCCGCTTACGAGCGGACTTTGCTGCTCGCGAACTCGCCTTTCGACCGCTGGCGCTATG